>JAWBVB010000049.1:0-3949 GCA_039004015.1 Candidatus Aenigmatarchaeota archaeon
TTCTTTTAATTCTTATAACTTTTGCGATTAGGGAAATGATTTATTATTTTTATCTTGGAGGAAGGATCGACGTTTACTTTATTTTAAATTCCCTGTTTTTTATTATGGGAATTTATGGAGGCTATATTTCTATAATTCTCTTTAATCAGCTTAAAAAAGAGCAAGATATTTCCATGCTTAGCATTTTCCTTTCTTTTAAAGAATTTAAAAATGAAATAAATTTTTTGTATATTTTTTCCTTTATAGCTGGGGCAAGTTTTTTTGTTTATTCCATTTTTTACGGAACCCAAATTTTTATAGAAGCACTTAAACCTTTTGAATGGTTTGCAAATATGCTTTTTTTAATTTCTCTTACTTGTTTTCTAATCTTTATCACTTCCTTTATTTTTCTAGTTAGAAAGTGGGAGAAGAGGTTTGAAAAATATGGGGGTTTGGGAACTTATTAACTTAATAGTTTATTTTTTTGTTGCAACTCTCTTCTCCATAGTTACCGCTTACGCTAGAAAATTCTTGAAAAATCTGGAAGAAAACGAAAAACTTGCTGCTTCTTTGATTTTTCTTAATCCTAAAGTGCCAAAATGTTTTGGAATTTTAGGTATAGTCCTTTTTGTTTTTTCTATAACTTTTTTACTTGCGCCTTTTTATGAGTTCTATTTTCGTTCAAGCTTTTTGATAATAATTCTTTCTACTTACCTTTTGCTCATTACTTTCATTTATTTTTTCAAAACTCTTTGCGAAGCAACACAAAGTGAGGAGTATGGAGCTTAGAACCGAATTAGAAAAGATATTGAAAGAATTGAAGGTAATAGAAGGGGTAAGAGGAAGTTTAATAGCTAACAGAGAAGGATTACTCGTAGCTTCTTATCTTCCTGCTGAGCTCGATGCTAGACTTTTAGCTGCTTTAGCTGCAACCTTGGTAAAAGTTTCAAGCATGACTGTCGAAAGATTGGGAATCGGTGCTTTTACTCATACTATTGTTAAAGCCTCTCAAGGCTATTATGTTTGTTTCCCAATTGATACTGAAATGATTCTGGCATGTTTGTTAGAAAAAGATGTTAATCTTGGGTTGGTTTTGATTAGAATAGAAAAGAGTATAAAAGAAATAGTAAAAGTTTTAAGAAGTGTTTAGTGGACCGGCTGGGATTTGAACCCAGAACTTCCGCCTTGCGAAGGCGGCGATCTACCGTTGATCTACCGGCCCTTGATTTAAATAATTTTCATTTTAATAAATTTAATTTATGGAAAGAATCCTTTTCGATGCCATAAGTTTTGCAAGAAAGGCAGGACTTTTGCTATTAAAAGATTTTAAAAAAGTTAAAGAATACTCAAAAAGAGGCCATAGCAAAGCTATAAAAACAATATATGATAAAGCTTCTGAGAATTTAATAAAAAAGCTTATTTTAGCAAAGTATCCTGAACACAGTATTTTATCTGAAGAAACAGGTTATGTTGAAGGAAATCCAAAATACTTATGGGTAGTTGATCCTTTAGACGGGACAGGAAATTTTGTTAACGGTAATCCTTTTTTTTCAGTTTCCATAGCTTTTTTAGAAGATAATAAGCTTAAATATGGGGCAATCTACTTTCCAATTTCTAATGAAACTTTTTTTGCAGAAAGAGGAAAAGGTGCTTTTTTGAACGGAAAAAGAATTTTTGTCTCAAGAATAGATAAACTAGAAAAAAGCTATTTTGTAAGTTGTGAAGGAGGAGAAAAAAGTAAAAAAAGAAAAGCAAAGGTTTATTCCATAATAGCATCGAAAGCAGTAGATATAAGAAAGCTTGGTTCAGGAAGCTTAGAGTGTGCTTGGGTTGCTTCTGGAAGAGCAGAAGCTTATTTGACTTTAAAAATCCCACCGTGGGATGTTGCTGCAGGAGTTTTACTAGTAGAAGAAGCAGGAGGAAAAGTTAGTGATTTTAAAGGAAGGGAATGGAGCTTAAGACAGTGTGATTTCTTGGCTTCAAATTCTTTGATCCATGAAAAAGTTTTAAAAATAGTTAAAGATATTTAGTGAGTTATTTCTTTAGTATGATTTAAAAAAGTTAATTAAAATTTTTAATGCTTCTTCTAAAGTTTCTCCTGCTTTAACTTTTCCTGTTGGAAGACTCCAAAATCCTGGGAAAGCTTTTTTCGATTTTTTTCTTTTAACTAGTAGGATTTTTCCATCTTTTTCGATCAAAGCACTAACAACCGCTGAAATTCTTGTAGCTTTTTTTTAAATTTTTTTTAATAGTACAAACTTTCATGAAAATTTATTCTTTTTTGTTAAATTTATCTTTTGGCACAAGACTTTTTAATCTTTTTAAAGCTTCCAGCTTTTCTTTTTTCTTTATCTCAGTTTCTTTAAGAATTTCTTCTAAAAACTTTATCGATTCGTCCATAGCTTTTTTCTCTATCGGTTTTGGAACACCATCTTTACCACCATAAGCATAAGAATATTTTACTGGATCTTTCCAGCTTGGTGGTGAGCCATAAATTATTTCAGAAACTAGTGCTAAACCTCTTACAGTAGAAGGTCCTATACCTCTAATTCCTAAAAGCTCTTCATAATTTTTCGGTTGAAACTCATAAGCTTGATTTAGAGCCTCCCAATTAACATTCTTTGGCATTTTTAAAGTACGAACAACAAAATCTCTCTTCTTTAAATGAAGAAATTCTTTCAAACTTTTTTGATAAGTTGGTCTTAAGGCTAATAAATCGTTTTTAATTCTTTTTGGCCCTTCTTTTACTAGATCGAGTGAAATTTTTCTTGCTTCTTCACTTTGTTTAGCTGTCATGTCTAGAACATTTTCTTCTTTTACGTCGCAACAAATTGCAGAGTGAGGTTCCTCAACAAAACTTTTAAGATTCTCAGAAATCCAATGATACCTTCTTGCAGTGTTGTTTTCTGTGTTCATTCCCTGCTGAACAACAACCCAAAATTTTTCAGTAAAGAAAAAGGTATGGTGGTATAATGGATAATTACATTGAATAGCAGTATTATCTACTTTTGCACTCATTCTGCTAGCATACTTAAGCTCTTCGATTTTTTTAGAAGATAGAGATAAGTCTTGACCAATTTTTTCTATTTCTTCTGGAGTTTTTCTTGATGCTTTTCCTTTCCCGCCTGCTATTCCTAAGCCGAATTCTCCGGGTTCTAAAACAGATTTTAAAACTGCACATACTGTTGTTGTAACTCCTGAAGAATGCCAATCATGTCCTATGACACAACCAAAAGCCTGAAACCAGAATGGATTTGAAATTCTTCTTAAAAGTTCTTCCTTGTCGTATTCTTTTATTATTAAAGTAGCAATTTGTTTTCCCAATCTTTTCATCCTGTTCAAAAGCCAGAAAGGTACATGCCCATAATGTAGGGGGAGTTCTGCAATTCCAACTTTTTTCATTTTTTTCACCATTTTTAACTTTTTAAATTATATTTTTAAAGTTGGATATTACTTTTGATGGGTCGCTTCCAGTGTTTTTATAAAATTAAAAAATTTTAAAATAGACAAAAAATAAAATAAAATGGAGATTGAATCAAAAATATGTAATAAATTTAAAAAGGTGCTACCTAACGGCGAAGCTGATAACCGGAAGGTCGGGAGTTCAAATCTCCCCCGGTCCATAGACGGACCGGTAGCTTAGTCTGGTTGGAGCGTCCGAGTTAGGCTAGCACCTTATGACTTGGAATTAGAATTTTAACATATTTTTGAAAATTAAGAACCTTTTAAAAAATTCCAGTTTCCTTTACTCTTCATTACTTTACTTCTTTTAACTCCACAATATTTCTCTTTTATTTTTGGAAAAGAATGCCTGCAATGTATTTTATCTGAGTAGAAAAGTAGAGAAAAATCCTTTGTTAATAGGTCTCCTCTTTCAAAAAGACAAGAAGTAAGCAATAGTCTATCGATTCTACTCATCTTTCTCGTTTCATCAGGAAAATTAAAATCGTTTTCCCTAGGATAACAAGTT
>JAWBVB010000050.1:0-3925 GCA_039004015.1 Candidatus Aenigmatarchaeota archaeon
TATAGATTCTTCTTTAAAATAATCACCTAAAGACCAATTACCAAGCATCTCAAAGAAGGTTAAGTGAAAGGCATCTCCAACTTTTTCGATATCGTCAGTTCTCAAGCATCTTTGAACGTTAACAAGCCTTTTTCCTGAGGGATGGGGTTGACCTAAAAGATAAGGAATTAAAGGATGCATACCTGCAGGAGTAAACAAAACAGTAGGGTCATGCTCAGGAACTAGCGAAACGTTAGGTATAACTTTATGATTTTTTTCCTTAAAAAATTCTAAATAATTTTCTATTAGCTTTTCTGAATCTATCATAATATCACTTTTAACTTTTTACTTTTAAAGAATTTATTAAATTTTTAGAAAAGATAAAACCAAGGGACTTAGTCCTGAAAAATAAAGAATCGAAGGAATAAGCAAACAACCCATGCAATGCGAACGTTTAATTTCTAAACGAGCACAAAGCAAGCCTATACTGGTTGAAGCAAAAGCTATAAGTAGACCAAAAGTTCCGGTTATCAAAAAGATTATTGTTGAGATAAATAATAAAATGGAAATACAAAGTTTTCTATAGTTTAGCTTTTCTAAAAATTTTGAAATTTTTTTACCTAAGAGCAAAGTTAAGCCTGAAGCTATACCAGCAGAAAAGCAAATCGAACCGATAAGATAAAGGATGTCATAAAAATTTAACTCAGTTAAAACTCTTTGAACCGCAACGCTACTCCCGCTTCTAGGATTTCCTACTAAAAACAAATTAACTAGGGAAAAAACTTCATTCCCAACGTTTATTCCAGAAACAGTAATAAGAAAACTTCTTTCATCGTTTGTCTTACTTAAATACTGAACTAGAGTGGCAGCTTGAGAAACTCCTATGGCTGGAAGTAATCCAACGATAATTCCAGCAAAACAACCTAGAATTACTGATTTAATTATCCGAAAATTAGAAATTTTTAAGTTAGAATCCTCCTCTTGTTTTGGAATAAAAGCTCTTTCTGACAAACTTAAAATAAGAGTACTTAAACCAAAGAGCCCTGTGAGAATTGGAAAAAGGGCATCTTGTTGCGGAACTAAAGAAGAATTAAGAGTTATTACTCCTAAAAATCCTGAAAGAAAAATTATTAAAATTGAATAAAAAATTTTCTTCCACTTTTTCTCGCTAGCTATCATAAGAATTACAACAAAAGTTATTAGATAATGAACGTAAGGTCTGGAAATTTCATAAAGATAAGTGAAGACATTCCCAAAAGCTGAGATAAAAACTAAGCTTAAAATTAAAGATAAAACTCCTCCTAAAACGGTTAACCTAATAGCTTCGTAACCTCTTCCTTCTAACAAAAGCCTATGTCCAGGTAAAATAGAAAGACTTGTATCTTCGTCTGGAGCACCAAGAAATATTGAAGGTATAAAATTCATGAAAATTTCTGTTATGCTTGTTGAAACTATTAAAACTGCAAGAAAATAAGGGTTTTTAACAAGAAATGAAAAGGATAGTAGAATAGGAACTATAAGATTGACATGAAAGCCTGGCACTAAGCCACAAACCATTCCAAAAGCAATTCCAATCAAACAAAAAGTTAGAGTTTCAAATATCATAAGAATCAACTTTTATATCTTCAACTTTTCTTGGGATTATTTGTAACTCTCCTTTATATTCACTAACAATTCCTGTAATGCTTATAGTCCTCCCTTCTTTAAGCTCTTCTTCACTGATTCTTTCCTTTAACTTTTCCATAAAACTTGAGAAAAGAGGAACCTGTAGCTTTTTCTTCCCATCCGTAATCGTTAAGAAAAGATGGCCTGAAGGATGGAAATTTGCATACACTATTTTTCCCTCTGTTTTCACACTTTTTCCGACAAATTCAAAAGTAATTTCGCTTATCTTTACTTCTTGAGGCCGAATGGTTAAGGCAGAAACGTAAATTAAAATTAGGCCCAGGATAGAACAAATAAAACACAGTAAAGTGAAGAGGTTTTTCGTAATCTAAGGAAAATACCAGAGATTTTTTATAAAATTTTAACTCACTTAGGTGGTAATCTTCGAAAAAGCAATTTTTATCTTTTTATCTTCAAAATTTAAGAAATCTTGGAATTCACCTTTTAGTTTTCCTAGACAAATTCTGCTCGCTCCTACTTCTTTCCTAAGAATTTTAGAGTATTTTTTAATCGTTTCTAAAGTTTTTTTATCGGCTTCTAGAGTTAAAACAATTCTTTCTTCAACTTTAAAGCTATGCTTTTTCCTCATTTCCTGTATTTTTCTCGTTAATTCTTTAAGTAAAGCTTCCTCTATGAGCTTTTCATCAAGCTTAGGGTTAACAAAAACTTTCCCAAAATCAAAACTTGCTTCAAAATAATCTTTTGGTTCTTCTTCTGCCAATCTAACAGCCTTTGAATTACAAATAAAAGCTATAAGTTTTTCCAGTCTTTTGAGTGCAGATAAAACTTTTTCTTCCTTTGAGAAAACTAAAACTTCAGAAACAGGCCATCTCAATTTAATTTTTGCTTTTTGTCTTGCAGCGCTACAAGCTTCGAAGATTTTTTTAGCAATTTCCATCTCTTCTTCAAGTTTTTTATCTATAAGTTTTTTGTTTGCTTTTGGCCAAAGACAAAAATGAACGGATTCTTCCCCTCCTTTTAAGGGTTTGATTATTCCCTGATATACTTCTTCCGCGAAGAAAGGAACAAAAGGAGCAAGGAGCTTGACAAGATTTTCTGTTATTGTTACTAAGGTAAAGAAAGCTGACTTCTTGTCCTTTCCTCTATATTCAGGCCAAACCCTATCTCTTATTAATTTGATGTACCACCTTGAAAATTCGTTCACTATAAAATCAACTATTTCTTGCGCTGCTTTGAAAGAATGATAATTTAAAATGTGCTTTTCACAACTTTCTATTAAAGAATTTAGCTTTGAGATTATCCATTTATCTTCTTCCTCCAGTTTTCTCACTTTTTCATAACTTTTCACATAAGTCTTAACAAAGTTAAAAGCATTTTTTATTATCATAAAAGATTTTGCTATTACCTCAACATCTTGCCATTTAAAATAGTAATCTTCCCAAGGTGGACTAACCAAATAATATAACCTTAAAACATCCCTTCCATACTTTTCTATAACTTCTTCGGTTGTGACTATGTTCCCTCTACTTTTAGACATTTTTTGACCATGAGCATCTAAAACAAATCCATGGAACAAAACACTTTTAAAAGAAGCTCTTTCAAAAGTCATCACACTTGTTATCATTAAGGAATTCCACCAACCTCTGATTTGATCAGGTCCTTCAAGGATAAAATCAGCTGGAAACATTTTATCAAAAGGCTCTTTTTTTTCTGGATAACCTAAGGAAGCCCAAGGAGCTACCCCAGAATCGAACCAAACATCTAGCACGTCAGAAACTCTCTTCATCTTTTTTCCACATTTTTCACAATCCAAAAAAATTTCATCTATATAAGGCTTGTGTAAATCTTCTGGAACATAAGGTAATTCTTTTCTTGAGCCAACTACTTTAATATTTCCACAATTTTCGCAAACCCATATTGGTAGAGGAATTCCCCAATACCTTTGCCTTGAGATTGGCCAATCTCCTAGACTTTCTAACCAATTTTTGAACCTTTGTTTTGCCCACTCAGGAACCCATTTTATCTTTTCATTTTCTTTTAAAAGTTTTTCTCTTATAGCTGTGACTTTAAAGAACCACTGAGAAGCCAGCATTAAGATTAAGGGAGAGTCGCACCTCCAGCACAAAGGATAATCGTGAGTAATTTTTTCTTCATGTAAAAGCAATCCTCTTTCCTTCAGCTCTTCGATTATTTTTTTATCAGCGTCTTTAACAAAAATTCCTGCATATTCTCCACAGCTTTCGTCATAAGTTCCGTCCATTCTTACTGGCGAAACTGCAGGTAAACCTGTTTCTAAACCAACTTTATAATCTTCTTGACC
>JAWBVB010000051.1:0-3852 GCA_039004015.1 Candidatus Aenigmatarchaeota archaeon
TAGAAAGGTATAAAGGGAAAGTGTACGATCTTACGCTCAATAGCGAGCCGTATTACTTTGCGAACAGTATATTAACTCACAATTCCATGTATCCTTCGATTTTCATTTCTTTTAACATTTGCCCAACAACTTTGGTTATTAACGAAAAGGAAGGGGAAACTATCAGAACACCTTCTGGGGCTTTGTTTGTTAAAAGGGAAGTAAGAGAGGGAATAATCCCAAAAATTTTGAAGTTTTTAATAGAAGAAAGAGATAGGGTAAAAAAAGAGATGGAAAAAGTTAGGAACGAAAATGAAAGGAAAGTTTTGGATTCAAAACAGTATGCTTTGAAAATAATGGCAAACGCTTTTTATGGTTATACTGGCTACGTAAGGGCAAGGCTTTATGTTTTAGAAATCGCAAACGCAATAACAAGCTGTGGAAGGTTTTTGATAGAAAAAACAAAAAAAATAGTCGAAACGAAAAAAGGTTATGAAGTTGTTTATGGCGATACTGATTCTATAATGGTTAAGCTTCCAACTCTTGATTTAGAAGAAGCTTTGAAACTTGGGGAAGAGCTTTCTGATTTTATAAATAAAGAACATGAAGGCGTAGTTAAAATGAAGATTGAAGGAATTTTCAAAACATTGCTTGTTCTAACCAAAAAAAGGTATGCTGGTTGGAGCTTTGAAAAATCTAATGACGAATGGAAAGATAAGATAGTAATGAAAGGAATAGAAACTGTTAGAAGAGATTGGTGTGATTTAGTTTCCAAAACCTTGTACAAGGTTATAGATATAATTCTGAAAGAGCAAAACCCCAAAAAAGCTTTAAAATACGTTAGAGAAGTTTTAGGGAAGTTAAACAGGAATGAAATTCCTATTGAAGAATTGGTTATAACAAGAGGAATCACAAAATCTTTAAAAGAATACAAAGGAATTCAGCCTCATATTGAGCTTGTTAAAAAGTTAAGAAAAAGGTCGCCAGCAGGAGCCCCTGGAATTGGCGACAGAATAGGTTATGTTATAATTCAAGGTACACAAATGCTTTCAGAAAGAGCAGAGGATCCAGAATACGTAAAAGCTCATAACTTAAAGATTGATTCAAGATATTACATCGAAAGTCAAGTTTTACCACCTTTAGAAAGAGTTTTCGATGCTTTAGGAATAAAGAAATCTGAGCTAATAAGCTTTGGAAGGCTTTTATCTATTTCTGAAGCTTTTAACCACAAAAAACAAGAGGAAGTTTTAAATGATTTTGAAGGCTTTGTCTGCAACAAATGCAATAAGACTTTTAGAAGAATTCCTCTAATAGGAAAATGTTCTGTTTGTGGGGGAGAAGTTCTATTTTATTTTGGCGAAGCAAGAGGGAGGTATGTTAAGCTATGAATTTAAGCGAGCTAGACTTAGAAATAGTTAAATTCTTAAACTCAAACTTTTTTTCTGTTTATCTAGTTTATCTTGCAATTTTTATAATCTACTCGGTTTATGTTTACTTGATTTACGTTGCTTTTGACTTGTTTAGAACAAAAAAACACAAAAAGCTTTTTCATCTTTTTGTAGTTGCTGTTATTGGTTATATTTTTGTGGTTTCACTTAAGTATTTAGTTGGAAGAGAAAGACCTTATGATGCTAGTCAAGAAATAAACGTTGTGTTTAAAAAAGCAGACCCCTCTTTTCCCTCTTCCCATGCTTTTATAGCTTACCTTTCTTTCTTTTTCATTCCTGAAAGTTTTCCCAGTTGGCTTAAAAAACTTTCTACAATTTATTTACTAGTTTTAATTCCCCTTTCTTCTATTTATTCTGGTGTACATTATCCTTCAGATGTTATAGTTGGTTCGCTTATAGGTCTAATTTTTCCAAGGGTTTTAACAGAAAAAACTTCATCAAAAATTCTAGAAAAAATTTTCAAGTGAATTTTCTTACCGCTTCCTCAAAAAGAGGGACTAAAATCAAGAAACCAAAAACAAAGCCTGTTAGTAAACTTAAGCCAAAAGTTTTAAAAACAAAAAGAAGTATAAAGGAAGAAATTACTATTAAAATGTTCAAAAAGTTTGAAAGACCAATTAATTTTTTAAGTTTAAAACTTAAGCTTAGCTCTCTTTTTTTAACTCTTTTTTCAAGAACAAGAACAAATTGGAACAATGTAAAAATTGTTATTGTTAAAATTCCAAGAAGAGTGCTTGAGTTTATTAACCAGCTGTTTGGAACTAGGTTTTGAGCAATTGCGTTAATACCAAAGATTAAAAAAGCCTGGATTAAAGAAAGAGTTAACGAGTAGAACAAAAGTTCTTTTTTTCTATACCTTAGAAAAACAAACAAAGAAAACAAAATTTCAATCGTTATTAAAGCAGCAAAGAAGTAAGTTGTAAGCATGGGATAAGTTGCTTCCAAATCTTCTGTTTTAATCAGTTGAAGAGGTTCCAAATCCTCTGTTTTTAAGGAAGCTTCAATTCTGTTTTTATCTAGAGTTGCTGCTTCCTCACTTTCCCTTAAACCAAAAATAGAGATTGAGCTTATTTTTCTTCCAACAAGGGAAAAAGGTATAGCAAGATTGCTCATTTCTTTACCATCAAGATAATACAACAACCTTCCACTTAAAACTATTGAACCGAATTCAGTAGTTGTTGGCATTCTATCTATAATTTTTGAAAATCTTTCTGAAGCTTCTTCAGAAATTTCAACCGGAATGTTAAATTCGTAACGCTTAGCTAAAGGTTCATACTTAACAAAACTGTAAGAAATTTGTTTAATATCTTTTTTTGTAAAAATTAAAGCTTCTAGTAAAACACTTGAGTTTGTTATGTTTATTATTTTAAATTCTATCCCTTGCAAAACAAAACTTTCGTTTTCTCCGTAAAAACTTTCGTTTATTTTTATTTTTTCATTTTCAAGAGTTATGGTATAATCTTCTTTACCCAAAGGCAATTTTCCTGTATTGTTTTTTAGTTTAACTTCTTCTGAAATCCTTGCTTCAAATTTTCCTCTTATCAACAAAGGCTCAAGCTTTTCGTCCCTTAAACTTACTATTCTTATTGTTTTATCAGAAACAGAAACGCTAGCAGCAGGAAGCTTGAAAACTTCAATCCTTTTTTCAAGAATTTCCTTTACTTTTTTTAAGTCTTGGGTTGAAGAAAAAACTGAAGCTTTTCCACCAGCTAAATCGATTCCAAACTTCAAACCCTTTCTTTCAAAATTTTTTACTGTTATTCCAAGATAACTATCATTTAAAGCTATGCACCCTCCTGGTAAGTTGTTTATTACCATGCTTACATATTCCCCTTGCTTAACATTTTTCAAATAGTTTTCAAAATCTTCTTCGCTTGAAATTGCAGTACCACGCATTTCAGTTATTATACTTCCTTCCCTTATTCCTTCGCATTTGTTGTTCTCGTCTAAAGAAACTACAACAACTCCTTTAGGTATAAAAAGTAAAGGAGCAAGCAAAAAGTAAACAGAAATTATAAGAAAAGCTAAGAGTACTAAAAACCTTATGTTTTTTATCATAAAATCAACTTTAGATTTTTATTTGTTTATAAGTTATTTATGCAAAGAAATTTGAAAAAGGTATCGATTATCTTAAAAAGCTAATATGATTTAAGAGTGTCGATTAGTTGAGCAATTTCGTTGTTTATTTTTTTCTTAATCCTTTTCTGAATTTCTGTAAATACTTTTTCAAAAAATTTCAAAAGCTCTTTAAAATCTTTTAGTGTTATGAGAAGGAAATCCTCGTACATTCCACCTCTTCTTTCGTAGTAAAAGCTCCTATACTTTCGGTAAGTTTCTGGGGAGAAAAACCTGAAAACAAACTCTTCTCTTTCTTTTCTATTGACAGGTTTTTCTCCTTTTGTTATAAAGAACAAGTCGAAAACTC
>JAWBVB010000052.1:0-3819 GCA_039004015.1 Candidatus Aenigmatarchaeota archaeon
TACAAATAGAGGGGCATTTAAAACTTTTGCTACACTTTCGGCAAGAAAACTTTTACCTGCTCCAACAGGTCCCATTAAAAAAGCGCCTTTTACAGGTTCAGTATGAATAGCATAAAAAAGGGCTTCCCCTAACTCACTTCCAACAATATAACCCTTTTCCCTTAAGCCCTTTTGTAAATCCTCATACGACAATAACATATCTGCCTCCTTTCTCCTTTTTTATAATTTTATTATAATCAAAACAGTAAAGCAAGAAAGCCACTTAGAAACCTTTCCATAAATCAAATAATTTATCAAAATTGCTTATTTGCCTTTTTTTTGAACTATGTTATACTTATTTATAGAAAAATACTTGACTTTTTTTGAATTATGTTATATTTATTTGTAGAAAAAATTATAAACTACTCTCCACATTAGTGGAGAGCTTGCTCCTTTAGGAGATATGAAAAAGTCAAAGGAGGGAAGCTATGCTTTATATCACTTTATATCATAAGAAGTAAGGATTTTAAAACAGGAACAGGAGTTGAAGCAGGAAGCTTCTCATTTCAATGAGGAGTAGTTCACGTCCGATTTAATTGGACAAGTGAGCCCATTAATAGTTAAAAATTCTTGAACTGAAGAAAAGGCAGTTATTAATTCTGGTTCTCTTCTGGATATAATTGTAATGGGTCCACTTATTAAAAAGGAATAACTCGTATCCTTTATAAGAGGGTCTGAAGGATCAGCAAAAGACCAATATCTTTCAAGATTTTCTTTACCAAAATCTTCTTTTAAAATATCTGCATCTTCTCCAGTTGTAAGTCCATAACCTATAATCTTCACTCTTGCATGCTGATAAATGTGTTTATCTAAAAGACTAAGCCTTGTGCTTATTGTCATCCAACCAATTCCAAATTTCCTTGTTTCTGCATACGCTTTAATAATACTTTCTTTTAATCTTTGTAAATATTCATCCTCTTTGGGGACATATTTTGGTACATAATTATGGGCTTCGTCAAAAACTACTAAAGTATTAAGATTAATTCGTGGATTTTCTTCGTATTGCTGTAGGCCTATATGTTTTAATTTATCTATAATTTCTTTTATGACCATTCTTTGTATTTGTAAATCGTTTCCATAAGAAGTTTCTATTACAATTACCTTTCCTTTTCCCTTATCTTTTATAAGTTTTGATACAACACTTTCAATAGGAATTCTTATTTGCAAATTAAAAAATTCCGCTATTTTGTGTAATTTTTGTAAAAATTCTTCTTTTTTTTCTTTAGCGTCATTTAATAGCATATCTACCGACCTGCTATCTTTATAAACATTATTAGCAAATTCAGGACTGGTAATGATATCTTCTATAATTTGTTGAACATCTTTTGAAAAAGTGCCCAACGATTTTAAGGTTGTCTTGTATTTTAACATTTCTACAAAAACTTCTATAGCTCTTTCTTTATATTCTGGTCTTTTTATTCGCAAAATCTCAAAAAGGTCATATTCATTAAGTAGTTCTTTAAGTATTTCCCATCTACCAAAAGCAAGATTTCTATGATCATATATCTTAATTTCATATCCTAAAGAAGTAAATACTTCTCTAACATTTAAACCAAATCTACCAACTTTTTCTCCTTCAAAAGCTTTCCTAAATTCTGGAACAGGAGAAATTATAAAAAAATTCATTTTATTATTATCATTTTTTTCTGCACTTGCTTTAGCATAAAGACATAAGAGCATCATTACAAAAGTAGATTTTCCTGAACCAGTTTGTCCAGCAACTACAAAATGAAACGCTTCTTCAAGCATTTGAAAATCAGCTATGTAAAGAGGTTGATATATATTTTCTCCATAAAATTTGCCAAGATAATATGGTTTGAAGTTATGAAGAATAAATTCTTTCCCAGTTACACGATAAACTTTAGCTCCTACATCTATAGGAACATTAAAATTAACTCTTTTCATATTTTTATCAAAAGCACTTACTAATTTAACTTTTGCAGATACAAGTTCTCTTTTTTCTTTCATTGTTTGTACTATCATATTTTCATCCAGTAATCTACTTAATGTTTTTACAAGTTCTTTATCTTCCATTATAGGATTAGTTCGTTCATAATCCACTACAATTCCTAAAGCAAAGCCGTCATCATAAGGAATTTTAACCAATGCATTCCACAAAATATCTTTGCTTTTTAAATAGCTTTCAAAAACTAATATTTCTACTTCAAACGGTTTTACTCTACTTAAAACCACTCCTACTTGTTTTTCCATCGCCTACCCTCTATAGCTTTCTATTAAACTTGTTTGTGGAAAATAAGTTGTCATTAAATTTTTAGCAATACTTTCAGCATTTACTATAATTTGCATGTTATTTCCTTTAGCTATAGATTGGACCCCTACTATTTCAGCTGGTAAAGCGTAACCTCCAAAAACTTCAAACCTGTGAACACCTCCCCCTAAACCTTTCATGTAAAAAAGTCTAAAAGTTTTAAGATAATCTATTAACTCTTGTGATATAGGAAAATCCGCTTTTAAAAGGACTTGAATAAACAAATTAAATTCTTTTTCTTTTAATTTTAATGGGTTAGGAATTTCTATATAATCGCCTGGTTTAAAAGCCCCATAGACTATTATATAATCACCGTAATTTAACTCCTCTCTGGGTCCTAATTCACTTCTTAAATACTCAACCAGTTCTCCTCCCTTCGCTCTTTTGGGACAAGCAATTATTTTTCCATGCCTACTTCCTCTCAAAAATTTTTCTATAGCTGACTTAATTAATTCACTTATTTTTTTTTCTACTTGACCTCCAATATGTTTACATGCAAGAAATCCTTTACGAAGAGCAATCAAGGCAGAAAACAAACTACCATCTAACATAGCGTAGTTAGATAAACCTGCTGTATCTCCAAGTAGTCCAATTTCAAGTCCACTTAAAATGCCACTTAATAAAGGATCTTTTTCATCTAAACTTTCTTCCCAAACAAAAGTTGGTAGTATACTTTCTGTTAATTCACCATAAAAAGGAACAGTATAAAAATTTGATACAAAATATGCAACAGCTAAAGCTTTATATTCTACAATCCCAAGTATATTTTTTTCTTTTTTTGCTGTGCCATCTATACCTACTAAAGAATAAACATCGTTGTTAATTTTTACTTGGTTCAAAAGATTTTTTCTTAACAGCTCTTCTCTTAGTTTTTCTAATTTTTCTATAACTTTTAATTTGTGTAAAAATTTTTCTTCTTCATTTTTTAAAACCTGACTTAAATCTTCAAAAAACTTAACCATGTATTATCCTTCTTTTAACCATTCGCTAAGAATATCTAAACTACCGACTGCAATTGTTAACTTAATAGTTTCTTGTCCTTTTGAAATTTCTACCCTTAGGTCTTTTTCTCTTCTGATAATTTTTAAATTGTAACCTTTATGCATTAAAATTTTTTCAGCTCGCTTTAAAACTCTGTCTCCAATTCTCATGGTATTTATTATACTATGTTCTCTTGACTTTGTCAAGAACCATACTAAAATAATACCTATGATAATTACTATGGAAAATTCTATTAAAATTGCAAAAGAAAGAATAAAACAAGCTTTTTCACATTATCAAAAACTCGGGCTTGCCTGGAGTGGGGGAAAGGATAGCACAACTCTTTTGGTTTTAACTTTGGAAGCATTAAAAGAAAGTAAAGGCGAACTTCACGTGGTCCATAATGATACTCTTATTGAAAATCCAATCATTAGAGCCCACTGCGATAGAGTTTTACAAGAACTGAAAAATTATATTCAAAAAGAAAATTTGCCAGTTCATATTTATATAGCAACTCCACAACCAACAGA
>JAWBVB010000053.1:0-3791 GCA_039004015.1 Candidatus Aenigmatarchaeota archaeon
TCACTTTAGACAAACTTAAGCCTGGACAGTATGATGAAGCAGTAACTAATATAATCGATACTATATTTGCTCAAGGATGGGAAGAATCCTCAAGCTTAAGGTTAGTGATAGTTTTTGATGAAGTTCATAGATTACTTGAAAAATATGGAGGAAAAGGAGGTTATGTTGCTTTAGAAAGGGCTTGCAGAGAATTTAGAAAGTGGGGAATAGGTTTAATAATGGTTTCCCAAGTCTTAAGCGATTTCAAGGAAGCAATAAAGGGTAATGTTTTGACAGAAATTCAAATGCACACTAAAAGCTTAGGAGATTTAGCAAGAGTTGAGAAGAAGTATGGTTTAGAGTATGCGAAAAGGGTTGCAAGACTTGAGGTAGGAGTTGGCCTAATACAAAACCCAAAGTATAACGAGGGAATTCCTTGGTTCATTTCTTTCAGGCCTCCTTTGCATATGCCTCATAAAATTCCAGAAAAAGAGCTTAAGATGTACAAAGACTTTAGCAAAGCAATAGAGGAAATAGAAAGAGAGCTCGAAATAATAGAAAAAGCGGGAATGGATATATTTGAATTCAAAACAGAATTAAAATTAGCTAAGGATAAGCTCAAACAAGGTAGCTTTAGGATGGCTGAGATTTACATAACTTCCTTAAGAAAAAAGCTTGTTGACTTTTGGATAGGTAAATATGGAGAGGGTAAGTATAGAAGAAAATAGCGAGAAATTGAAAAAATTGAAAGAAAAGTATGGGGTAATAGAGGAAATTCCTGAAAGAGAAATAGAAGAGGTTAAGCATAAAAAAGGCTCAAAAGTTGAAGTAGGAGAAATAACTTTACCTGAACTTCTTCTAAGAGTTGAGAAGATCGAAGGCAAGATCGAAATTCTAACAGATTTTAAGAAAAGTATAGATGAAAGGGTTGAAATGATCTCAGAAGGTCTAGGCGAACTAAGGTCTACACTTCTAGAAAAGGAGAAGCTTTTGACAAAAATGGAAAAAGATGTGCAAATAGTTTTAGATTCTGTTTCTGAACTTGATTTGGATAAAATAAAGAGGATGGTCTCGAAAAGAGATGTTGAAATAGAGGAAATAAAGGCTAACTTAGAAAAGCTTGATGCGATGATAAAAGATGTTCAAAAACAGCTTAAAGATTTCTTTGATGCTATGGAAAAGATAAAAAATATAGAAAGATTGATACTTGCTTCTGAAAAACTTGATAAAAAAATAGATAAAATAGAGGAAGCAAAAATCTACATAACAAAAACTGCTTCAAAAGTAGAGTCGATATTTACCGAGCTAAGTGAAAAAGCAAGCCTAATAGAAAAACAGAAGAATGACATAGAGAAAATAAAAGATTTGAGCATGGAAATAGTTAGAACCTTGGATGAGCTAAGCCTAAAGCTTACAAAGTTTGTCAGGAAAGAAGAGCTGGAAGAGCTTAAAAGTGAGGTAGAAAAAAGAATTGGAGGGAAAATTGAAATTAAGAAAGAAGTTAAACCAAAAGAAGAGGCTAAATCGAAAGGAGAGAAAAAACCTGAAGAAAAAGAGGAGGATATTTGGATAAGCTTAAGAGAAAAATGGAAGAGGCTTGCTTCTTATTAGAAAAAAGAATTAAAGATAGAAAAACAAATTAATAATCATGACAAGGATAATAGGAATAATTTCTGGTAAAGGAGGAGTGGGAAAAACAACGCTTACGACAAACTTATCCTATGCTATAGCTCAACTTGGTCAAGAAGTTATAGTTATAGATGCCAACATAACTACTCCTCACTTAGGCTTAGCCTTAGGTTATCAGTTTGTTCCTAAAGGTTTGCAGAATGTTCTGAGGGAAGGAATAAGTTTAGAAGATGTGATTTATTCTCATCCTTTTGGTTTCAAGTTTATTCCTTCTCTTTTAAATGTGAATGAATTAAAGGATGTTGACATAGGAAAATTACCAGAAGTAACATTAAGTTTAATGGGGAAAGCTGACTTTGTTTTTTTAGATTGTGCTCCTGGTTTGGGAAGAGAGGCAACTTCTGCTATTCTTTCTGGTTCAGAATTTTTGGTTGTAACAAACCCAGAAATGCCTAGCGTGATAGATGCTTTAAGAACTATTTCTGTAGTTAAAAATTCTAACAAGGAAATTATAGGAGTTGTAGTAAATAGAGTAAGAAATAAGCCTTATGAACTTAAAAAGGAGGAAATAGAAGAAATTCTTGAGCTTCCTATTTTGGTAGAAATTCCAGAAGATAGAAATGTACAAAAAAGTGTTTCTCTTAAGCTTCCTTTGCTTAGCATTTATCCAAACTCTCCTGCATCTGTTGAAATCAAAAGACTAGCTTATTTGCTATGCGGGTTTCCTTTCAAGGCAAGAAAACCGAGGCTTAACCTAATTCAAAGACTTGTTAGATGGATGATAAAAGAATAGTTAAAAATTTTTGTTTATAGAAATAGGTTCGATTTCTATTTCAAAAGCAGCTACAGGCATTTCCAAATTCCAGTTTTCAAGAACTAAGGGATGGACCTCACCTAAAAAACCTACTTGCTTATTCTCTACAAAAATTCCTGCAACCCTACCAGGAATGAAGCTTTCATGCTCAATTTTTTTGAGCTTGTAAGAAATTCCAAAGCTTGAAAACAAAGAATCTAAGAAAGAGGAAATATCTTCATAACTTGCTTTTGTGTCAGAAACGGCACAAGCAAGCTTCCTTATTTCTCTAGTTTTTCTTTCTTTTGTTTCATCTATAAAAACGCAATTACCAATCTCAAATATTTTTTGAGGATATTCCACATGCTTGTTGCTAGAAAGAAAATCTAATAAGCCTGGTAAAAGCCATATTCTAAAAACACTCCAGCTTGAAGATACTGGATTTTCTATTTCAACCAAACTCTCTTCTTTTATATTCATTTTCTTGAACAAGTTTTCTTTGCTAGTTAAATTGTAAGAGAGAATTTCTTGGAAGCCTAATCCTACCATGATTTCAGCTATACTGTTTGAAATTTCTTCAAGGCTATCAATTTTTCCTATGGTATGAATTTTTGGATAGGTTGGCTCTATTCTGTTATAGCCATAGGAAATTAAAATATCTTCAACTATATCTCTTGAGTGCATTATGTCTTGACGGTAAGCAGGGTAAAGAACTTCGATTTTATTCTTTTTTATTGTTGCATCATACCTTGCCATTTCTAAAAGCTCGCAAGCTTGATTTTTAGTTAAGCTTAAACCAGAAATCATATTTATATAATCTAAACTGATTTCTGCTACTTTTGGTTTTAGATCAGGAGTTATTATTGTTTTTTCCGAATAGATAACTTTCACACTTTCTATCTTCCCTTTTCTTTCAGCCAAGGCTGTAACTATTGCGTTTAAGGCAGGAATTAAGAAATTAAAATTAAAACCACTACACTCTATAAAAACATTTTTTGTTTTTGTGCTAACTTTTCCACTATAGTTTGAGTTTATTATAGGAGGAAGAGATAAGACTTCATCCCTTGAGTCTATAAAAATTGGGTATTCTTCGAATCCTTTAAGCAAATGGCCATACTCTTTTCCCTTAGGATGTTTTTCAAGAATTTCTTTTGGCGTTAGCTCTTCTTCAAAATCTAAAGGAACAAATTTTATTCCATCTGGCTTAACGGTTGTAAATTTGATCGGAGGCTTAATTCTATCTAATTCATAAACTCCTAAGGCAACTTCTCTTCTGTTTCTACCAAAAGTTGTGCAAATCTTTTCCTGAAGTTGAATTATCTGTGATAAAACGTTTTCATCCATTTTTAAATTTCTAACAATTGCACAAACTGTTAAAGGTCTGACTCTT
>JAWBVB010000054.1:0-380 GCA_039004015.1 Candidatus Aenigmatarchaeota archaeon
TCTCTTTTCGCTTGTCCTATCAAAATTTCAGATTTTATTTCATTTTTCCTTAAAGTTTCGTTTATTTTATCAATAGTGCTCCTATAATTTGCAAAAACAATTATTCTGTTTGAAGGGTTTTGCTTTAGCAAATCTTTAACTATAAACAAGAGTTTCTCAAGCTTTGGATGTTCTATTCCTTGAGAATAGAGTTTTTGAGCAATTTTTACAGCTTCTTTTATTCTTAAATCTTTTGTTAGTAACCTATCGCTTCTTTTCTTGCTTGTTTCTATTTTGCTGAAGAAATCTAGCAAAGGAGAAATTCCTTGCGTTTCTAAAAGTTCCAAAGCATGCTCAAGTTTTATAGCTTCTGCAACTTTCATCATTGCTGCTATATAATA
>JAWBVB010000054.1:390-3782 GCA_039004015.1 Candidatus Aenigmatarchaeota archaeon
ACTCTTAAGCTAAACTTTTCCTGAAGCATGAGCAAAGATTTTTTGCTTGGCCTAAGAGTTTGAAGAAAATTATGGTCTCTCAACCAAACAAGATCTTCCTTTAATTTTTCTTGTAGCAAAACTTTTATTTTCTCAAAGTTTTCTGGTAATTCGACATAAACCCATTCTTTTTTTGTAGGATAGATATACTTTTTCAAATCTTCGTCCAGTTCAGTTCTTATTTCAACAGCTTCTATGAAAAGGTTTTTCTTTATCTCTTCTATTCTTTCAAAACTTCCTCCTGGAGACGCAGTTAAAGCAAGTATTAAAGGGTTCTTTGCTTGTTCCATATATTTTTTTGCTATAAAAGTATAAGAATACTCTTTTACTGCTCTGTGTGCTTCGTCAAAAGTTACGAAGCTGAAGTTTTCTAGACTTAGCCTCCCATTTTCCAAATCGTTAAGGATGCACTGAGGGGTTGCGGTAATTACTTTCGCATTTTTATAAAAATTTTCTCTTTCTTCAGGCTTAATTTTTCCCGTTACTAGTACAATTTCTTCTGGGTTAATCTTCGTAAATTTCTCAAAACTTTTTTTGTGTTGAGCGTTTAAAGGCCTGGTAGGACTTGTTATCAAAATTTTACTATCAGGAAATTTTTCTAGTCTATTGATTCCAACTAAAAGAGAAATTAAAGTTTTTCCTGTTCCGGTTGGTAAAACTACTAACGTATTCTTTTTACTTGCAGTCTCAGCTATTTTAAGCTGGTATTCTCTTAGTTCTACCAATTCTTTCCTTAAAAGGTTTAATTCCACATTTTCAATTACAGTTTAGAATATTTAAAATTATTTTCAAAAACTAATCTCCAATTATTGTTAAATGTATGCTCCTTCTTCTTGGTCCATCAAGCTCGATTAAAAGAGCATGTTGCCAAGTTCCTCTCACTATTTCTCCATTTTTTATAGGATAGATTCTCGACTGCCCTATAAAGCCACTAGCCAAATGAGCATCAGCATTATCATCGATTTTATTATGTTCGTAACTAATTCCCCTTGGAAAAATTTTTTCTAAAAATTTCTCTATATCTTCTCTTAGATTAGATTCGTTTTCTTCAAGAATTATGGCAGAAGTTGCATGAGGAAGGAATATCAGACATAAACCATTTTTTACCTTGCTTCTCTCAACTATTCTTTCAACTTCTTCTGTTATGTCAATTATTTCTCTCTTTTTAGAACTTTTTACCTCAAATTCTTCTTGATAAACTTTCATAAATAGTTTTAAGTGTTAAATAAATAATTGCTTATGGAAGGTGCTTACTTACTTTTCATTAGACTTAAAAAGAACGAAAGAATTAAGATTGGAAAGCTTGGAAGCTTTAATTTTAAAAAAGGTTTTTATGTTTATTCTGGTTCTGCCTTAAAAAATTTAGAAGCCAGAATAGAAAGACATAGAAGAAAGAGAAAGAAAAAGTTTTGGCATATAGATTATTTGTTAGCTAGTAAAAATGCTAAAATTGTTTATGTAATAGGAATTCAAACTAAGAAAAGAATTGAATGTAAGCTTAATAAAATAGTTTCAAGTTTTCCTGGAGCAAAAATTCTAGCCGAAAAGTTTGGTTCTTCTGATTGTAAATGCAAAAGTCACTTGGTTTACTTTGGAGAAAAAGATTTAAGAGAATTAGCAGAGTACAATTTTTAAGTTTAGTAAAGTAATTTTAATTAGAGCCGGGGTGGCGGAACAAGGTAACGCGGTAGGCTCGAGTGAATGAGGAACTCCGAGGTATCTGAATAATGATGATGTTGGGCTTCTGAGAAACCTACTGGGGCTTTGCCCCTTCTGGGTTCAAATCCCAGCCCCGGCGTCCTTACTAACGTTTATCTCATTTTTTGCTTTACTTTCTTCGATGCTAAAATGATTCTAGATTTATAGGAAGTTAAGGTAAAATATTCGAGATAAATTTATGGTTCAATACTATGATGAAAGGCTTAAGATTTGCTTAGTGATTAAAAATGATTCTTTAAGCTTAAGGAAAAGAAATTTTTTATATCCTAATTAAAGAATAATTTTTTAGTATTCTTAGCGAAGCGCCAGTCATCTAGCCAGGTAGGATACGAGCTTCCCAAGTTGGAAACAGCTCGGTGCCCGGGTTCAAATCCCGGCTGGCGCATATAAACTAATTTTTTTCACTTACTTTCCTTAGACTTAAATATAGATGAAAACAAAAAATTAAAGATAATTTCTTCATAAGCTTGAAAATTATGCACATTAATAAAACAAGATTTTGTAGAAGAGAAAATATTGCTCATTTTCATATTCCAAAACTAAATTTCTTTAAATTCAAAAAGGTAAAGAAAATATATGAAAATTTTAATTAAGACTAACTATGGTAACTTAGAAGCTGAGATAGATGAAAGTAAAAATCCTAAAACAGCTAAAGCCATTATAAAAGTCTTACCAATTGAGAGTAAGGTAAACTTATGGGGTAAAGAAATCTATTTTGAAATACCAATTAAAATTGAAGAAGAAAACTCACAAGAAGAAGTTGAAGTTGGTGACCTAGCTTATTGGATCGAAGGTCGTTGCTTTTGTATTTTCTTCGGTAGAACTCCTGCTTCAAAAGGAGAAAAACCAAGAGCTTATTCTCCTGTAAATGTTTTTGGTAAGATAAAGAGTAAAAATTTTGTTGAAATTTTAAATAAAGTCAAAAATGGGGAAAAAATAAGAGTTGAAAAAGTTTAAAAGCTATTAATTTAAAAATTAAGAGAGTGGTGAAATGAAACCTACAGGACCTACAAACCCTTATTTGAGGAAACTTATAGAAGAACTTAAGAAAAAAGGTAAGGAATTAAAAGCGCCCATTTGGCTTAGTGTAGCTGAAAAACTAGGAAAACCAAGAAGAAAGAAGGTCGAAGTTAATATTGCTGATATAGAAAGATACGCTAAAGAAAATGAAAGTGTTATTGTTCCAGGAGTAGTTTTAAGTTATGGTGATCTGACAAAACCAATAAAAGTTGCTGCCTGGCGTTTCAGCAAAAAAGCAAGAGAGAAAATTGAAAAAGCTGGGGGAAAATGTATAAGCATAGAAGAATTGATTAGTGAGAATCCTAAGGGAAGTAGAGTAAGAATAATTACGTGATTTTATGATAATAGATGCAGAAAACCAAATACTTGGAAGGGTTGCCTCAAAAATTGCAAAAAAACTTTTAGAAGGGGAAAAAATAATTGTTGTTAACTGTGAAAAGGCAGTAATCTCTGGTAACCCTCGTTACACAATAAAAAAATACTTAGAAAAAATTGAGAGAGGGGATCCTAAGCATGGACCTTTCTTTCCAAAAACTCCTGATGGAATTTTTAGAAGAACGGTAAGAGGAATGCTTTGCTGGGATAGAGCAAAAGGAAGGAAAGCTTTTAAAAAC
>JAWBVB010000055.1:0-3670 GCA_039004015.1 Candidatus Aenigmatarchaeota archaeon
CGATCATTAGCCTCTACCCAAAACCAGCTATTGCCTCCTCGTATTTTTTATACCAGTCGTAATCGTAAAGATTTATACCCAGCTTTTCTGCAAGTGGTTTAATCTTTTCAACTACATTTTTCATCTCACCTAAAATCATTACTTTTTTATTGACATTATTTTCTGCTTCAAACCTTTCCCATATTTTTTTACAGTTTTCTGCTTCCATCTCAAATTTCTTCTTGTCTCCTATCGCTTCCTCTTTATAAAAAGCTACTTTCTTCAGAGCATAACTACCAACACCATAAGCATACATAAGCAAGAAAGCCATCACTGCTAAAAAAGCTGCTAGGAAAGGAAGCCATGTCGTGAGACCTAAAGAGTAAAGAGAAAAAATACCTAAGGCGGAGAGAATCAAAGCTAAAAGCAAGTTAAGCCTATTTGCTTGATCGCCTAAAATTTTAGTTTTCTTGAGCAAACCATAAATCAACAAGAAGAAGAAAAGGAAGGGAAGAAATATTGAAAAAATCAGTTCTTGAAGACCGAAACTGAAAACTTCCATAGAGTAAATTTGCTGTGAATTAAATAAATTTTTTGAAATAGAAAAGCTTAAATAGTTAATTTTGTATCACTAGTATGTAGTGATAATATGAAAATAAAGAAAGGAAAGAATACTAGAAAAACTTTAAGTGTTCCTGATCTACCTCAAGGTGAAATTGTTTTTACTTACTCTACATCTATTCAGCCAGTAGGCTTAAATGTTTATAGAATTGATGGAGCTTATCTCTTGACAGAAGGAAGGATTCCTCTGGATATCACATGATATAGATCTTCTGAAATGGAAGAAGTATTACAAAAATTACAAGAAATGGAAAAACAAATTAGAGACTTGAATCTCAAAGTTGAAGAATATAACTCTAGATTGGAAGCAACTGAAAATTTTATCTATGATAGAAAACCCGAATCTTCTAATCAAAATCCTTCTGACCCGCCAGAAACCCTTTCAGATGTTATAAAAAATACAGTTAAAGTAGAGGTAGAAAAATATTTCCAAGAACAGAAGAAAATACTTGATGAGCATCAACAGCGATTATCTAAACTTGAGAAAGAAATAATGGATATCCGATTATTGATAGATGAATTACCAAATAGAATTTCTCAAATGTTAGAAGATAAGATGAAATCGAAAGGAGAAGATGAAGATAAACAGAAGGTGGTAAAAATTTCTTCACAACCTGTTTTGCAATCAATTCCACCACCTAAATTTGTTTACGAGCCGAAGAAAAAGATAGATACTTCCATTACACAAGATATGGCAGCAGAATTTGATAAGTTGCTTGCACGATATGCTACGCCTGAAAAATATTTCCATGAAGCGAGTTTATCAGATGAAACTTTGTTTAATATATGGAAATTGAGCTATGAGCTTTTAGAAAAAGATAGAAACAAAGAAATAAATGGTCCTCTACTTATTTGGTATGCCCGCAGATATAACAATTATCCAAGAAAATATCTACCTCTCGTGGTTTATCAACGTACATTCAAATACTTCCCAAATGAAGGCCCATTTGAATATACAGGAATAACAGAAGAAGAACAGATGGTTTGGGAAGAATTTTTATCCAAATTAACACTTGAACAACATCAAAAGTATGTGCCAAATCTACTGATCGGTGCGGCTCCTCCTGAAAAATAGTCTCTATTTAGGCAAACACTTTTTAGCTTCTTCTATTGCTGTATCAGGTCTATCTAGATAACCTGCAATTCTACTCCTAACAACATCTTGTATGTGAGGTGATAATCGTGAGAGGGGTGATTGTGGATTGTTTATTAAATTATATAATGCTTCTTGCTTTGCTTTATCTGATTCCATAGTTCTAATTTCATCTAATAACATTCTTATTTCTTTCGCTACTTTTTTATCTAAGCTTATTTCAGTCTGTATAGCTTTTCTTGTCTCTTCTGCCATTTCTTCAACACCATACCAACCTTCCATCATTTTTTGTACTCCTTTCGTGAATAAAATTGCTCCAAATATTCCTGCCAATCCCCAAGCACCATATCCATAAAAATCTAGGAGGAAAAAACCGAAGATTTGCCTAGAGGTAAACATAGCTATGATGAAAGAAAGCAGAAGAGGAACCCAATCCATACCCCCCAACCAATCTTTAATCCCCAAACCTTTCATTAAACCGTACAAGAATACCCAAATGAATATAAACGGCAGCAATATGTAAAAAATGAAGAATATGTTCCATCCAAGGCTAGAATAGTCTTTTGGATAATAGCCAAGGGTTATACATGCCCAAACTGCAATTGAATCCCAAGCTTCTGTTGGTTTTTCTTTGCTTCCAAAAATAGTCGTACATTTCTCTAGGGTAACTTGAGGTGGCTGATATTCAGCAAATGCTGTTTTTAGAATGGTTATCTCTAAAATTATAATTAAGAAAAAAAGGGTGAAATAAGTTAGCTCCCTTAAAATTTTTCCCCATTCATATGGAAGAAAACCACTTATAATAAGTGGGATAGAAGCTAGCAGTATAATTGGCAAAACAAAAGGATAAATATTTTCTGGTATTCGTATGCCTGCCCATGGAAGGATAACAAAAACCACCAAACAAAAAATAATTAAAAGTGCAATTCCTGCAGCTATCACTCTGCCCTTAATTGCCATAATTAATTTTTGGAAATCTTATGTTTAAATTGTTTTTTTAAGGGAAGTGTTATGATTGGTTTTTAATAAACCTTCAAGGGAAAAATGGTCATCTTTTTCTCATTTTTATAATTAGCTTTAAGAGAATTAATTTTTAGAAATGCTCATGGTAAATACCAGATTTTTAAATTATCAAAAATGGTCAATTTTATACTATTTTGATGCCGTAGGAAAAATTAAACCTGTCCTTGATTATGAGATTAAAGTTAAAAATGAAATTCATTTCATAAGCATGTTTACATCATTATTTTGTATGTTTGATGTTGGCCTCACGCTAACAGAAGACAGCACGGTTTTTGAAGAATTTTACTTCAGACAATTACCTGAAGTAAACCCAAATGTAGGGAAAAATCTTCATGTGATGAAGGAAATTATTAGAGAGGTAGGGTAGATCACAAGATCTTGGTAAACCGCATGCAAAGCTAGATAGATTCTTGCGAAATTCTGAACTCACTAAAGAACAAGTAATAGAAGCTAGTGTAAGAACAGGAGAAAGCAAAAATATAAAGATAATTCCTTATGCTTTTGAAGCTATAAATGAAATTGAAAAAATGAATTGTAGAGTAGGATTAAACACAGGTTCGGTTAAAACAGCAGTTGAAGAAGTATCAAGAAGGAAAATTGGTATTGAAGCAACAAATATTGCCGCCACGAAATTCTTTTATGATGAGAAAGGTATGTTTTTAAAGTCTTGTTTGAACTTGGGGAAAAATAAATAAATTAGCATGAGTACTTACTTCTTGCCAGAAGCATATTGCAATTTTTCATTCACCATAAATCCAAACTGGCCAAAAATAGTTTATGTGGCAGATAAAACTTTCTCTCATTTTGAAAAATATGTGGCCGCAAAAGTTGGCTCGTCTTCAGGCATAGTTTTAGAAGTTGGAGAAAATCCTCCTGAAAGTAATGAAGAGTATGAATATGTGGTCAATGCTTTGGAAATTAAGAAAGATTTAAGGAAAATTAAACCTTATCTTA
>JAWBVB010000056.1:0-3658 GCA_039004015.1 Candidatus Aenigmatarchaeota archaeon
AATGGCCGTTCTCGCTGTCTGTAATTTCGACATAGAAGTTTTTCTTGAAAGAAATGCTGCAGCTAGGATTTGAATCTAGTTTACTTTTATCAAAAACTCCACGCCAGTTATTGCCGTTTTCCTTATAAACCAAGCATTCATGATTTAAAAGATTCTCCATCAAATCTATAAGATATCTCGCATCTTCTCTTGCCTCAAAAGTTACTTGGTATTGCATAACCCCTAACAAACAGCCTAAAATTGTCATGGTCAGAAGAAGAAAAGAAATAACTTTAAGCATAACTTGTGGTGGAATTGAAACCTGACCTTTCAGGAAAGCCAAATTTTATCACCTTCTTTTCTTGAACTAATAAAAAGGCCTTGCTCAGTGCAATATTTGTCAAACTTTTCAACGTTGATGTAATTCGGCTTAACTATAACAAAAGCAATTTCGGAAGTTTCCTTAATAATCATTTCAGGACCTTCACCTTCCTCTGGCTCTATTTTCACTCCACCAGGAACTTTAAACTTTACTTTTTCTTCACTTATGTTAACAGTACATTTTGATAAACCTTTAACTCTAAATTCGAAAGAAAAGTTTCCATAAAAGCTTGAAGAAGCAGAAATTAAAGAGCTTAACCTTTGAGCGTTAGCCCTTGCATCGTAAAAACCCATGCTTGTGGCTATTCCTACTCCACCGTAAAGAATAACATAAATCAAGACTAAAGCAACTATTATTCCGCCAATGAACATCATAAAATAGGTTGTGAATAAGGAACCTTTTACCATGAACATGTTAGATCCTTTGGTTGAATCCAATCTGGAATAGAAGGATATGTGATAACACCTTCTCTAAAAACATCCAAAGCCAGTTTTATAAAATCACCTAAAAACGAGATTTCGCCTGGCACTCCAAACCCGAGACAACTTTTGAGTGCATCTAGTAGATTTAATCCTCCTGTAGCTATTGTAAAGATCACATCAACTACACACTCGGCTACAGCAGCTGTTGCTTCTAAACCTACCCACCAATTTACTAAACTTGCAGTAGCGTAACAATAATTAGGATCATAGTTATTACAAAGTTTTGGCTCAATAAAAATTGTGTCACCGTTGTCTTCGGTAGTTCCTCTTGTTATTATTAACTCTGCTTTGCATGGGCTGACAAGATAAAAGTTAGGATTTTGAGCAACTATGCTACCTCTTTTGAGTTTCACATACTTTACGCCCTCGCATTCTTCTGGAAGCTCTTTACCTATCACATAATAGCCTTTTTGCAAACAAATTTGCCCAATGTCACAGTAAGTTCCTGTATGAGTGTAAAATGAAACTTGTTTATCCCAGTAAGAAGCACCAAGAGGTGTATAAAGGTCTTGAATTCTTAATAAAGAATATCCTATAGGTCCTTTTAACGCTGTCTCCACTCCTTCTCTTATTTTAAATTCTTTCATAAGCATAAGATTAACTATTCTTTCTGATTCTTTTGGATCATTAGGAGCAATCTCATAAAGTAATTTGTTAAACTCTCTTGCAACATCAGTTGAAGAAGGAGACGTTGCAAAAATACCAGCTAAGTAGGAATCTTTGTCAACTAGTAAAATCTTTCCAAGCCCACCTTCCCTTGCAAGTTTTTCACCATGCTTCTTCCACCAACCTATTAATGTTTCTGTATCTTCTGGATCAAAAGGTAGCTTAACTCCTTCATCTATGGCATTTTTTGTTACTCTCTTTAAAAGATCAAGCCTATAAGGTTCTGATTGAACTAATGTGTCCAACTGATTAAATTGTTTCCCTATAGTTTCTATATCCTCAGGCAAACCAACATACTTCCCTATTTTTTCACCAATCAAAGACTTAAGTTTACTTTCTATCGGATACAGAATTTTCTCTTTCATATAATTTTTAAACTCATCCTTCCAAAATCTTATTTTTTGAAGCACGCCCTTATCGTCTGTTTCAAAAGTAAAATATTCAATTTTTTCAGGGAAACCTCTTTCAGCCCAATACCTTTCAAGGGCAACTTTATAATCTGGATCTGTAACGATATATTCACCATCGACTATGTCAAAAAGTTTTACAGTTTTTCCATGCACTTCTATACCCTCTGCTGTTTGTTCTATGAACTCGTCTATGCTGGTTACCATACTGCCTGTTGGACTTCTTAACTCATCCAAAGCTTCTAAAACATCTCTTATTTTTTTCTCTGTAAAGACCTCATCAATAGCATCATAAATTTTCGGTATAACCTTATAGCTAATTCTAATAGTCGCATAAACACCTGTTGCAAGTATTGCACATTCCCCAAGAGTTTTATCAGTAAAGTACATACAAGCTACCGTTCCTATAGCAGCCGCACCTGCCAAATATTTTATCTCTTTTGTTCCAATCTCTACAACTAGTTTTCCTTTTTCGATCACTATTTTACCACCTTTGTATATTTTTGACAAGCCTTTATCTAATGCATCAAAAGCTTCCTTAAGTTCTTGTATTTCTTCGATAGAAAGAACTTTATTCCATAATTTTTTTCCAGCCTCTTTTACACCTTTACTTACTCCTTTGATATTAAATATATCCACTCCTAGAGCAAGCATATCGATAGTAGCTGTTGTAAGTAAGTTAGAGCTCCATGGCAAATCTTCGGACCAAGGAATAAATACAGCTTCGATGGTCTGTGGTATATCTGCTCCAAACCTATAGGGAGGATCGGGAGGAAATTTTTCATAATAAACGTAAAAGTACGGATCTTCTCCAAGAGTTGTAAACGGTAATAAAATTTGTTTTTGTGGTAATTCAAAATTGACTCTGGCGTTCCCACTTTCACATGCTATTCTTATCCCATTGTAAAGTTTCGCGAAATTTTGATCTGCTATATTTTCATAGTAATTCTGAAAAAGGAATAGATAAATTGCAAAAGCTATTCCTATAGCTATTAACAAGCCTGCCAAAAACTTTAGCATTTGAGCACTTATAGTTAAACCTTTCATTTTATACAACCACAATGTCTAAAAAACTCTTCTGCACTATAGCCTGCGTCATGTCTTATTTGATCTAACCTACATCCCCAAATCAGATCTGGAAATGTGTCTATATCATCTTGATCCAAAACGCCATCACCATCAATATCACATCCTTTGCCCTTCAATTTCAAACATCCTAACTCAACCAAAGAACCACAACCTGTTTGGGGAGGAAAAAGGTATAAATAAGCTATTATCGAAACCAAAACTATAAGAGCAACTATAACTATTACTGCAGTGTTTATGGGTAAACTAATCCCCTTGATTTCCACCACCTTTTATCAAATCCCAGAACAGTTTTGTAAGATCTTCAGCCCATTTTTTTCCTGTGGTTAAGAAAATTAAAGCAACAAGAAGAATTATTGCAAAAGCTACTATCATTACCACAACTTTAAAGCTTATTTTTCCTTTCATCCTAATTCTACCCTGGTGGGTTATATCTCCACTCCCAAAAACTTGGAAGTCTTAAAACAACAAAAACTATGACAAAGAGAATAACCGCTGCTATTATTATTCCAATTATTAGCCATAGCATATCCTCGTCCATTATAATCCTTAATTTTTAGCTACAACGTGCTACAATCAAAGTTCGGATCTGAAACTTTTCTTATAAGGCATTCTATATACTTCCCCACATTAAACAAATTGCTCAAAGCTTCGGC
>JAWBVB010000057.1:0-3650 GCA_039004015.1 Candidatus Aenigmatarchaeota archaeon
AGTTTAAAAGAAATAGTTTAAGCAGCTTTTCCCCTAAAGACTCTAGCAAAATCAGGAGTTATTATTAAGAAATCTTCGTCTACTCCTACCATATCCCCATTCATGGCCAAGCAAGTTTTCTTTAATCTTTCAACACATCTTTTCAATTCATTTATATCTTTATTTCTTAAATCCTTTATTTTAAGAAAAACAACATTCCCTTCTCTTAAAAGTTGTTGAACTTTTTCTGTGTCAACAAAACCAGTAAGGTTTTCAACTTTTATTTTTATCCTTTTATCCTCTTCTATTAAGCTTGTGTCTAGTTCTACAAATTCCTCTTTCTCTTCTTTTACTGGCTTGATTTTCTGGAGAATATCTTTTAATGCCATCTTAATCTAATTATAAATTATTTTTTAACTTTAAATATTTAGCTTAGGTTTCTCCTTATTTCTTCTAATAAACTAACAACATTCCATATTTGCGTTCTTGTGTACATCGGCATGTTTGGGTCATTTATTATTTCGTCTAAAATGCTTATAGCAGTACTTATTTTAACTTCTGGTGCTTCGTTGCTATTCAAAACATTCTTTGAATCTTCTGCAGCTTTTCTTATGTTTTTTGGTACAGTTCTATCATTAATTATTTTTTCCAACAAAGCCATTACCTGCTCCATTCCCTTCATACCAATCACTTCAAAACATCTTTTAACTTGCTTTGCAAATCCTTAAGTTTATCCTTTATTTTTTCTTCACTTTTTTCTAGAGCTTTGATCCTTATTTCCAAATCTTCTTTTATTTCACTCAATTCTTTTTTTAATTCTTCAACAGGCTTTAAAACCATTATTTGTCCAGAAATTTTATAAGCATTTTTTTCTTTTGTTTGATTTAACTCTTCCAAAGCCTTTTCTGTTTCCATAACCTGAATTTTAGCACTTTCTTTTTGAATCAAAATAGTTTGCAATTGTTGCTGATAAGCTTGGAATTGCGCCAATAAATTTTTTGTTTCTTCTGTCACTTCCATAAAATCACTGAATAAATTTTTTCTTCCTCTTAGATTTAAATCTTTAATCTTAGGTTTGATTCTAGTTAAAAAATCTTTACGGGTTACCATAAGTTTAGGCAAGTCTAGCGGATATGCCTGAAAAAGGAAAATAAAAGAGAACTGATAGGAAGAAAAAATCGAATATATTTGAAGATAAAACTATAAGAATGGGTTACCTTCTTTTATACGAGCCTTGTATTTTTTAACAAGTTTTAAGACGCATTTTTCGTACCATTCATCTCCGAATCTAAACCTTCCATAAATTAAAAGTTCTCCTAGACTATTACCAACAAATCTAGGATAGAATTCTTCTATCGTCTTTGATAGGGTTGTTTCGTCAGCATGGATTGTTAAAAACCTTTTATGCTCATACTTGTCAACAGCTAATTCATATCCTCTTCTACACAATTCAGCGTCCCACTTAGTTTTAATAAAGAACGTTGGTAACGGATTCCAAGAGCCATTTGGATTTTCGATTGTACCTCTGTCTCTTACAACACCAATCAGTAAAATTTCCTTCGCAACTCCATAAACTCTATTCATATCAGGTGAATAAAGGGGTAAATTCATTTCTGTAATCGCTTGCCTAGCTAATGATTGTAGCGGATTTTCCAAATAATTTTGACTTGGATTTCTATGAAAGATATACCTAGAATGTCCAACAGGAAATGGCATTATTTTACCATCTAAATGTACTTTTCTACCTCTAACTCCCAGAATAAGTTTATCATCAGAGGTTTCAACTATAGCTCCAGGCGAAGTTGGCGCAAGCTGTGCTAGTAGATTGTCTTGCAATTCTTCTTCTAATTTTGCAAAAATCCCAAGACGTAATCCACTTAATGTTTTAAAGTCTGTTAAGTTCTCTTGCCATTGTAATTCACCATTCGTATATCGTAGCTTCTGAAGATTAGCAATTATACCGTTTGTTAATTTTGGGTTTGCTTTTTTGATTTCAATCCAAACTTGCTCAAACTCTTCAGCAAGTGAATTTGGCATTCCAGTTACTGAAGTTCTCGGAAAGTTAATTTCAATTTGGCTGCTGTCTACATCTGCGATAACTTTGTTTTTGTAGGGAACTGTAACACTTGGCATAAATATATAGTTTATTTCGTTTGGTTTTATCCCATTTCTGTAAAAATCATATGCATAGTAAAGAAATAGAACATTAAGAATTTAAGGTTTATCAAAATTACTTTATAAACTAATTAAACTTAGACTTAAAAAAATAACAAAACTGGTTTAAGTCTGAGCTAATTTTATCTTGCTCTTACTCTTTTAACAATTTCTGGTCTAAGCTTTACAAATACCCTATATCCACAATAAGGGCAACGAATTTTTTCATCAAATTTTGAAACTATTTTTTTACATTTCATACATTTATACAAGCTTATTCCTCCTTACATTTGGGGAACAAAAGCTAAACCTGCAAATTTTGTTCCACATTTTTTACATTTCCATATTCCTTTTGAAATTCTTTTAACATAAGGCATATTACATTTTGGACAAATATGTTTTTGTCTTTGAATTTTTTCTATTTCACTTACACTTGCTCTTATCCTTTTCCCATACCTTGGACCAAATCTTCCAGCAGTTGCTATTTCTTTTTTTCTTCCCATAAAACTCACCTTATTATTTTAAACTCCTTTTTTGAAGTTAAACTTTCAAGAATAAGTTTTAATTGTTCATCGCTGATTTCCTTTTTTATTTTGTTTTGCTGGTAGAGCTGAATCAAGTAAAGCTCAAGTTGAATAGCAAGCTCTGGTTTAACCAACCTAATTCTTCCTAATCTTTCAAACGCTTCTTTTGATAAAATTTTTTTCAAAACTGCTTTTTTAATTTCTTCCAATTGGTTTAAATTTTCTGTTTCATCCATGTTTGCTCACTTCATAAGCAATGTTATCTAAAAATTTTTGACCTTTTGGTGTAATTTTTCTACCTTTTCCCACTTTTTCAACCAAACCAGCTTTTTCTAATTGTTGTAATATTTTTCTTATTATATTTCCTCCAGCTTTCCTAAAATGAGCAGGTTTATGTCCTCTTCTTTTTCTACCTCCATAATAAGTTCTTAATCTTTCAACCCCTACAGGTCCGTCTAAATAAATTCTTCTCAGTATAGATGCTGCTCTTATGTACCAAAAATCCTCTTGCTCAGGAGGTCTTTCTCTATGTGAACCTGATTTAACAAACTTACTCCAGGGTAAAGGTTTGATTTCTTCAAACTTTTTAAGCTCTTCTTTTACTTTTTCTATAAGCTTTTGTGCACTAACTTCTCTTGCTGTAACCATACATATCCTTTAAGTGCAATAACTTAAATAATTTTTTATTTGTAAGGATATCTGTATATTTCTTTACAGTTTAAGCATTTAACCTCTACAATTTTTTTCTTGCTTTTTATCCTTACTTGGGAAGAATAGCCAGGGATAAGCAAGAAGTTACAGTTTTTGCAAAACTTTCTTTTTAATTCTCTAGGAAGCCTTATGTTATACCTTAAACCAATTTTCCTTGCTAGCTCGATATAACGCTTACTCCTTTCAGGGTGTTTTTTAAATTCTCTTTCTGCTAAATCAAAAAGGATTTGAATTCTTTCTTTTGCGATTTTTTGCTGCCATTTTGGTTTTCCTGCTCTTATT
>JAWBVB010000058.1:0-3582 GCA_039004015.1 Candidatus Aenigmatarchaeota archaeon
ACTGGTTTATTTCTTAAATTTTTAATATCTATAATAATTTCTCCATATAACCTTTTTTGCTTTAAAGAAATTTTTACAAAAATCAATAGCAATTTTTGTATTAAAAGGTTTACAGCTAAATATATTTAACTTTGATTTAATTTAAGAGTTGGTAAGTTTACTTAATTTTATATTCAATAGTGCAACTTAATTTATTTGCTTCATTTTCCTTGATAAATAATGGTTCGATCTTTATTTCAATATCTTTAGGTTTAGGTTATTCAATTGGTTTTTAATCTTCACTCTCTTCCTTTTCATCTTCTTTTGTTTTACCTTCTTTCAAAATTCTCAAAGTTTTCTTTATTTCTTCTAATTCTTCATCAGTAATTCCATATAACTTAGCAACAGTTTTGTCAATTTCTTCCTCAACCTTTTTCAATTCCTTCCAGGCAACTAAATCATTTTGCTCATAATATCTTTTAGCCAGTTCGTGGGCCTTTTTGGAAAGTTCTGATATTTTAAGGTGTATTTTGTTTTTTAGATCGAATTTTGGTATATAAACATTTTTTGGGATGTCAGTTGTGAGATGTACCTCCAAACCATAAGCAGCTACAACAAGGGAGGAAAAAGAAGAATTCAAAATACCACAGATATAATGGGCCTCATTTTCACTCTTGCATGGTATATTTATTATTCCGTGAGTTGGGATAATTGGTTTTCCTTTTTCTTCAGGAATAACAGCACATTCAAACAAAGCTTTTCCAGATATTTTTCCAGCTATGTGTTTCCATGCAACTTTATAAAGTGCGACAGCATTTTCGCTATTTAACACCGAATAAAATGGTTTATTTGACTTACTGAACAATTGTCTATAAGCAGCTCTACTTTTGAGTTCTTTTGAAAATTCTAAGAAATATGAATAAGTTTTGGGGTAGTTTACTTTTAGTTCTTTTTCAGATAAAATCTCTCCATTTGGTTTTACTGGGAGCAAAATATAACCCTCATTTTTTGCAAACCATTTTTTATGATTTCTACCTCTTATAAGGGGAAAGATGAAATCAGGTTCGACTAATTTTTCAACTTTTTTTATTTTCATTTTTGCTGTTTCACCAACATTACGAACTAAAAAACCAGAAGTTTGTTTTAAAATTATATTAACCCAAAAAATAGCATCAGCGCCTGTGTAAACACCAGCGTGTGCTTCATATTCAGATGGATACATTATTTTCAAGATTCCAGTATAAGATTTCTCGCTTAATATCATCCACGGAGTTTCTGGTTTTTCTTTTTTTATTGGTAAAAATATCATATCAAACTGTTTTGTCATTTTTTTTACATTTTCCAACTCTGCTTCCTGATCTATTCCTCTACTTCTAGGGTTGTGCCACATTACACAGGGAATAGGAAATTTTGTTTGACCTTCTCTTATTATGAGTAAAGAAGTTCTATTTATTGCTCCTTCAAAAGGATAAAGTGTAACTAAATCATGAATCTTTTCTACTTGACAATTATTTGCCAACCATTTTCTAAATCCAGCTCCTGCTTGTGTTTTGTATAAAGTAAATGGAACAAGAAATGCTAATTTTCCACCATTATTTACATATTGAGTAAAACATCTTGCAACAAAGAGCATAGCTATATCTCTTTTTACTTTACCCAACCCCATGCCTTTAGTTTTCTCAAGTAAACCATACTTATTCCAAAGCTCTCTCGTTGAATTTCTATAAAATTCTGGCAAATTCTCCCAGTTAATCCAAGGTGGATTACCAACAACATAATCAAATTTTCCGATCAACAAAGGAGCAAAAGAATTCTTTAATAGTTGCGTCCAAATTTTGTTTTTATGATATTTGTATTCCAAGTCATAAATTTTCTTGTATAATCTCATTATTCTTCCAAAAGAAACTTTTGATATAGAAACGTTTAATTTTTTCAGAGCTTTATTAAGAAATTCTTGAAACTCCTTTTCACTTTGTTCTAACTTTACACCCGTGTCGATATAAAGAAGAATTTCTTTCAAAATATTTTTATCTATAATTTCTTTAGGTATCCAAAATTCTCCTTCAGTAGTATATAATCTGAATTCTTCTTCTCCTTCAGAATCTAACGTTTTCCATTTTTGTCCCCTCTCAACAGATATAGAATCAGCAAGATAAATTGGAATTTCTATGCCCTCTCTTGGCCTATATCTAAGCAGGTCAGATAAAGCTATCAAATAATTTGCTTTTGATGCCAAAACGGCTAGAGGATTAAGATCAATTCCTTTAACATTGTTTATTATTTTTTGTAATAGTTCTCGTTTATCAAGAAAATGTTCATCTGCATATTCCTTAATTCTTTTGATTACCAATACAAGAAATGTGCCAGATCCACACGCTGGATCCAAAACTCTTTTATCTGGATTTCCATCATAGCCAACTTCATTTAATACTAACTCGGCAAGCCAATCTGGAGTAAAGTATTCTCCCAGTTTCCTCCTTATATCTCTTGGAACTAAATTCTGATATAATCTTTTGAATAAGTCCTTTACTCTTTCTGGATTCAATTCAACTGTAGCTGGTTCATAATCCAAAAGCCTTTTAGTTAGCCCAAAAATTGATTCTGCTATTTTTTCATTCCATTCATCCAAATACCAAGCAAAATAATCAGCTTCTAAAAAATTTCTTATTCCAATAGTCGCAAAAATTCCGCCTTCTTCCAAATCTTTCAGTTCTTCCAACATTTCTTTATGACTTCTGTAGTAAGCTTCTTCTACTCTCTTAAGATAAGAACCTAGAAGGCTATCAGCAAAAAGTGTAACAATTTCAGAAGTAAGTAGTTTCATCAATATAGTATAATAAGTGTGAATTGCATAGAGCAACTTTTCAACATCAATTTTCTTATGATCAGCTAATCCATAATATTCAACCAATCCAGCTAACTTATCTTTTGAATAGGAACACACTTGTGAGAAAACTCTTCTCCAGTCATTAAATAACATATCTGTTCTTGGTGTATTTTTATCTACAAGCGAATCATAAAGCGCTAGAATAACCTTTTTACTTATCTCGCTTTTAGGTCCAAAATCCAAAAGTAAAAACTCAGCATCAATAGGCTTTCTTCTCAAACCTCTAATCGACTCTAATAACCTAAGAACAGTTTGCGCATTAACTTTCAGTGGCTCTTCTTGTTCTTCCCATTCGTTTTTCCTAAATCTAACAAATGCGATCTTATTACCATCAAGTATTACACCAAAATATCTTCCATAATATTTCTCATCAACGGCCTCCTTTCTAATATATTCTTTAATTTGCTCTTTTGCCTTTTCAAATTCATTTTTGTTGTTCAATTTACCAGGTGCTTTGAATTCAATTATCACATGGCCATATAACGCATCTTCTCTTGCACCAGAAATTATCGTTCTGCGTTCGTATTTTGGTGATGGTATCTCCCATTCTTTAATTATAGGATCAAGTAATTTTACTACTCCTATTTTCAGTTCTTCTTCATTTCTTGATTCTGAAGCGTGCTTTATTATTTCGTTAGCTAATTTATGTGTGTCTATTTGTTCTAAACTAATTTCTTTTCGAGGTGTCTTTATCATTTTCATTCACCTTTAGACAT
>JAWBVB010000006.1:0-12720 GCA_039004015.1 Candidatus Aenigmatarchaeota archaeon
GGTGAAGTAAAAAATCTTTTTTTGGACCAAGCAGGAACTAAAGGAAGATGAGGTTGATGAAAAGTAAATGGTCTCTTGTCTAAGTAGTTTTTCATCAACCAATAAACTAGAAGCGGAAGTAGAAAATTATAGCCTACTATAAGCGTAGATGCTTGTAGCCCCTTGGGTAGTACCAAAGCGGCCATAGGGAAAAAAATCATTCCAATTATCGGAAGCAAAAATCCGAAAACATTAACAATGGTTATAGGAGCTTTCAATTCTCTTGAATACCTTCTCATCCTTTCGTTCGTACCTTCAAGGATTGTAGTTATTGCTTCGTTCAAGCTTTTTTCTCTTTCTACTTGATTTTCGGAAAGAGATGTTACGATAAGATTTAACGATTTCACAAATTCCTCATTATCCTTCTTCCATTTAGAGGCAAAATCTCTCAAAGCATCATCGATAGAAAAATATTTCCCTACTTCTATATCCCAAAGCATTTTTTTCAAATCAAGCCCAAGTGGTCCCTTAAGGTTTTTTGCTGCAAATTCTACAGCCTTCTCCAAGTTTGGTGTAACTCTCATAGATACGCACATATAAACTATTGCTAATATCATCTCAGAGCTAGCCTTAATTTTGAAGACTATCGAATAATGAAAAGGATAATCATAAACAAAATAGCATGCAACAGGAACCAAAAGCAACAACATGTAACCAATTTCTTTAAGAAATAGAACTAAAAGTAAAGAAAAAGCAAGAAGAGAAATGGAAAAAAGGATTAAAAAGGAAAAGGCACCTATTGGAGTTATTTGAAGATGAGAAAACTCTATAGCCTCTTTTAACTTTTTTTGTAAACGTGAAGGAGGGTTAATTCTTATAATTTTTTCTGAGAAGTTACAAATTTTTTCGTACAAGGATAGTTTCTTTGGTGAGAATTCTTTTAAGAACTCTTTGTATTCTATTGATACTGCCATTATTTCAGCCTATCCTTTAACCATTCCAACCATTTCTCATAAATCATCTTTGAGTCTAAAGAACCAACTTCTTGCCTAATCTGCTCAGAAATTATGTGAAACGCATCGTTAGCATCACAAACAAATTCTGCTTCAAGAATTTCTGGCTTGTTTAACTTTTCCGCATACTCAACCAAAGTCTGCTTAACTCTTGCTCTTAACAAAATATTATCCCAAACATCATCCCACCTTCCATGCCATTCCCTTACTCTTTTTGCTATTTCGTTCAAAACATAAGATTCACCATCTATTAAAGTATCAGTTGGCTTAAGTCTGTCTTCTTTTGCTGAATATTGCATCAAAGGAACAAAACCTCCTTCATCTAAAGGATCCTGCTTCCAATGTTTTCTCACTTCTGTTAGCTCAATTACTCTTCTAAAGCGATGCAAACCATCAGGAGAGCGAAGCATGTTGCAAATTGTTATCAAATCTATTGCTTTAAAACTTGTTGGCGCTACACCCAAATCATGAACAACTCTATCATAAACTCCATAAGGAGATTCGCCATGAATAGTTCCTGCAACAACGTTAGCTAAAGCTCCGATTCTCATAGCCTCAAAAAGAGCTACACTTTCTATCGACCTCACTTCTCCTATTATCAAGCAAGAGTCCCCTAACCTTAGGGCAGTTCTTAGTGCCTCGTCTGCTGGTAATTCAGTCTCCACTCTTGTTATTACAGAACGTGACTTAAGTCTTTCTATGTTATAACCTAACTGTCTCAAATGGGATATAGGAAGCTCAAGTGTATCCTCTTGCACAATAATTCTAAATTTTCGCATTATCTCTAAAAGTAAGGAAGAGAGAAGAGAAGTTTTTCCTGAGCTTCTGCCTCCTGCTATAAGTATTGCTCTTCCTCCATCAATTATGAAGCTCATTAGCCCTGCATACAAAGGATCGAACATCTTTGCTTTTAAAAATAAAGGAAAAGTCCAAGGTCTTTCCCTATGTCTTCTAAAAGCAAACGCTAAACCTTCTGGACTTAAAGTTCTTGTTATTGCTGCAACTCTTGCCCTTCCTCCTGGAACTTCTAGCTCGCAATCTAAAACAGGATTTGCTTCATCCAAAGGCCTGCCAGAATAAAGCCTAAAACGGGTTGCCCATGCTTCAGCATCTTCCTTGGTTGGAATCAAGTTTGTTTCGCATTCCTCGAAATCTGAGTGATAAATAAAAATTGGTGTTAAGCCTATGGGTGAATTTATGTAAATATCTTGTATTTTTTCATCACTTAATAAAAGCTCAAGAATGCCAAATCCTGCTGTATACCTTGTTAAAAGTATTGCAAGTTCTTCTATTTCTTGTGGAGCCAGATCTAGATTCATACTTCTTCCTATTTCTCTAATCAAGTCTTTTCCTATATTAAAGAAAATTTCCCTTGCTTTCTGTGGTTCAGTAATTTCAGTTTCTGTTGGTTTATGCGCAGCCAAGTAATTTCTTGCCTTATCAAGAATTATAAATTTTTGTTCGTTTAACTTAAACTCTGGAGGAGTAATATGATAGATTAACCTAACTTTTCCTGGAACTTTGAAAATTTCAACCAAAACGTTTCCTGGCAAATAATACTTATCCACAAGCTGACCTTTCCTTGGAGGAAGAAGCATAAAACGAGTTAGCATAAAATTTGGTCTAACTAAAGGACGAAAAATTTGCCTGTAAATTTTTCTATCTCCTACTTTATATCCTTCTAGCTTTTCTTTCGCTATTTTTATTAGCCTGCAAGAAGAAAGAATTTTTTCTATAGGCAACAAAGCATTTTCTAAGTAATGAGTATAACATTTTTTCATTTCTGGTGAAGCTTTTTCTTCTTTTATTTTTATCGCTAGAATCATCTTTTGTAAGGTAACATAAGCTCCTACAGGATCTTTTCTCAAAAGCTCAAGAATCAAAAACTGCAATTCTGAAAATCTTTTTGAAAAGAGGTTTTCGCAACCAGGACAAACAAGTTTCTCCATGGTTAAAAACTTTTCTTCATTCAAAATTTTGTTGTAGGCTTCTGCTATTTCTCTCAAAATTTTTACCTGCTCAAAATCATATTCATTTTCCCTAGTTTCTGCAAGAATTATTCTCTCAATATTTTTCACTTCTAAAAGCTTGTCTATGGTTTTTGCCATGCAAGCCTGAAAATCCTCTATGCTTGAACCATAAACACAACCCAAGCAATTTACTCTTAAAGTATTTTCTTTAAGTTCATACTCGCAAACCAAGTTCATCACTATTTAAATTTATCTTCTTCCTTTCACAAATTCTTTATTAATGGCAGAAGAAAAGCCAATACCAATCATAAATGAGATTGTAAGAAGGTTGAATGAAAGCGAAAGAAGGATAAGAGATGTTGAAATTAGAATGGAAAGAATTGAAGCAAGTCTTTCTACTATAGAAGAAAAGCTACTCAATCAGCTTAACGATTTAAAAATAGATATAACAAAACTTGAGAAAAAAATTGAAAGTTTTGTTGAAAAAGTAAATTTTTATGAAAATGAAATTCTAAGGTTAAGCAAGGAGCTATCAAAAACTGCGACTAAAACCGATTTGAAAAAGATTGAAACTTATGTTGAAATTTTCAATCCTGTAACGTCAAAGTTTGTTACCAGAGAAGAAATGGAAAGAGCTTTGGAAGAAATTAAGAAAAAAAAGTTTTAAGCTTATTATTTTAAAAAACAAAAATAATTTAGTGGTTTAATGCCTGCACCTTTAGCAAAAAGGGAAGAATTTTCTTCCAAACCTTCTGTTTTAAGTAGAATAGAGGAGCTTTCTTCTCGCGGTCTATCAGAAATTGAAATTGTAGATACTTTAAGGAAAGAAGGTTATTCTCCTGATGAAATCGATAAAGGCTTAACAGAAGCTTTAAAGTTTAGCGCTACTCAACCAAAAGCTCCACCTTTACCAAAACCTAAGGAAGAATCAAAAAAACTTCAATTACCAGAACCGGCTAAGCTTCCAACAACCTTACCAGCTCCTCTTGAGATTTCTTCAGAACCAGTTTTACAAGTTCCTGAACTTCCTGTTCAGCAAGACTATTTTTATCCTGAGTATACTACTGAAGAATATATAGACTATAGGATAAAAGAAAAGACAGAAGAATTTAACAGAAAAATAAACGAGTTTATGCTTAAGCAAAAAGAACTAGAAACAAGGATTCTAAACTTGCATGAAAGGTTAAGCGAAATTTCTCAAGCAAAAGCTACTGAACAACAATTGATAGAAACAAAGATGGAATCCTTAAAAGAATTGATGGAAGAAATGAGTGTAAGACTTGAGAGTGTGGAAGAAGCTTTTAAGGAAACATTGCCTTCGCTAATTGAAAGTATAAGAGCTTTAAGTGAACTAACGCAAAAGCTTAAAGGCTAAATTTTTAATTTCCTTAAGAGGTTATACTTTGCAGCTGTCTTGAAACATTTTTCTGCTAACTCACGTAATTCTTCTGCATTTTCTCCAACAGTGTCATCAAGAGATTCAGCATAATTGACATATTCATTTATTGCATACTGGGCTAAGAGTCTTCCTATTTTTTCATTCATCTCTTGTACTTCTTTGTATGGGTCTCCCATATCATCACCTTAAAGTGATAATAGTTGGAAAAGTATTTAAAGTTATCGCTGAGATTTTTTACCATCTTAAAGTGACAATTTAAAAAACTATATTCTGGTAGAAAGCTTAATAGCATTTAACTTTTTAATAATATCTTCCTCTTGTTTCCTCAATTTTTCTATCTTCTTGATATAAGGTGTGAGGTCTTGCTTTGGATCTGCTAAAAGCATTTCCCTTTGCACACTACTTATTTCAGCTCTGATACCCTCAAGTTGCTTTTCTAAGGATTCAACACCTTTTTTATATACCTTGTAACTCTCTGCTATTACTCTTTTTCTTCTTAAGTAGGTTAAAGAATAAAGCCACCACCCGCCTATAAATAGAATAAGAAATATTGTGTAGGCTATAACAGTACCAAGAGCCATTGTTAGATAAACGTAAGTTATGAAAGCCTTGCTTGGTAAAGTACTAAAAGCAAAGGCAAAAGCCACTACTATTTCAATAGCAGGAGTCCTCCAGAAAATTCTTAATTGCCTTAAAATTCCTAGAATAATCGCATAAAGAGCTAGAAAAGGAACCATAAAATTAAAAATAAAATTTCTAATGTTTTGAGTCGGCATCCATTCTTCTGGTAAACCAAAAACTTCTTTCCAAAAGTACTCAACACTCCAAAAATAAGAAACATTAAGAGAAGCAGGAGACGGAAGAGACTCCTGAGCTTTTACCGAAACTGCTAAGGATAAGAAAAAAATTAAAAAAAGAAACAATAAATGCACTTTTCTACTCATTCTTATCAATATTATTTTCTTTTTCAAAAATTTAAATCATGTTTAAACTTAAAACTAGCATCTGAAAAACTTAAGAGAAAATTAACGAAATGTTTAAATTTCTTTATTTTATAAACATCATTATGCCGAGATCTTTAGTTCAAGAAATGTTCCAAGAAGCAAAAAAGTTTGTTAGGTTACATAACAAAAAAGGAGCAAGTGATGTAGAAATCAATAAAATTCTCAGAAAAAAACCTTTTGTCCAAGGGGAGTTTATTATTGATACTGTAGTAGAATACGTTCCTATATGTTCTGAGAAAGTTGAAACTTCAGAAAAAAGTTATAGGTATAGAAACTTACAACAACTAACTAAGGAATGGAGAAAGTTTATTGGAGAAAGAGAAGGATTAGTTCCTTCGGCTAATACTTATCCTTGGTATTTTGGCTCGACAAAACTCATCCATAAAATTTCTTTGACTGATGAAAAAATAGAAAATTTTGCTAAGAAGTACAAACTTGAATGTGTTCATTGCACAGAAAAGGATAAATGGGGTGAGGAACAAATAAGCCATGTTTGCTTAGTCAGCCCTTTAATCGATTTGAATGAAGCAACCCTTTATCCTACTGGATACTATGTAGGAACAACTTTAGATTTGAGCGAAACTAGAGATGGAAAATTGTACGAAAGTATAGGGAAGGAAATTTATGGTTTGAATGAAAGGGTCGGGGCTCTAAAAGGAAAAATAGACTCTCTCAGAAGAAGGTGGAGAGGATACTGGGAAGAAATAGACAGAAGGATGGACGAAATTTTAGATACTTCTATAGATTCCTTTGAAGAAGAATTGTAACTAAGCTATCCTGTAGCTGTAAACGATCTTTCAAGTTCTTTTTGTTCTTTTAATGCCCATTCCAAATCCTTAACTCTCTTTTTTAATATGGCTACTTTCTCCGTCTGGCCTTTTTGTTGTGCCTTCAAGAGTTCTCTCCTTGCTTTATCTAACTCTAAAGTAAGTTTGGTTATATCTCCGCTTATGCTTCTCATAAGAAACTTTTCTGGTTTTCTATAAAAGGCTCTGCCTAGAAGAAAAGAACCAAAAATAAATATGAAACCGTAGACAGCAATACCCCATGCTCCAAATATTGCGAACAAACCCCATACAACATATCTAGCTGGAGTTAAGATGGCTACTAATGCCCAAGTGAAAGCTATTACCAAGTTTAAATTTTTATCAGTAATCATCCATCCTGTAATTATATTAAGTAACGCTAATATCATAGCAGTAGAACCAACAAGAGGAACAAAAACCCAAAATATAAAATTGGGTAGGAGCATGTCACTTGGATTAAGCCCAAGAGTTTCTGCCATAGCTTGCGGTAGTGTTTTTCCTCCTTCAAGAGTAACTGGAAGATAATTAACCACTAAACCTATAATAAAAATAATAATTGAAAAAACAACTAAACTAGAAGTTTGACCTTTCCTCATAAATTAAATTTGGTCTCTAAATTATATAAAGTTAAGATGCTAACCTAAAAAATTATCTTCCTGTTGCTATTTCCTTTGATAACCTATCTAAGTACTCAATTTCGTGTTTAATGGAATCGATCTTCCTAGCTAACTCAGATGCCCTCGCTGTGTCACCAGAGTTCATTGCTTTTGAATGTTCTTCTATTAACTCAGTTAACCTTTTTGAAAGTTGAGCACGTTTTGCTTCTATATCTAAAGTCATAAACTTTTCTGGCGCTCTTTTAAATGCTCTAGCAAGAATGTACGTACCAAAGATAAAAATAAAACCGTAGACAGCAATACCCCATATACCTAGAAAAGCAAATATCCCCCATACAACATATCTAGCTGGAGTTAAGATGGCTATTAACGCCCAGGTAAATGCTATTACCAAGTTTAAATTTTTATCAGTAATTATCCATCCTGTAACAAAATTCATTAACGCCAATATTATTGCAGTAGTGCTAACAAGTGGAAGCAAGAACCACCATATAAAATTAGGAAAATACACATCTGTTACATTAATACCAAGAATTTCAGCCACATAATCCGCAAGACTTTTACCGCCTTCGAAAGTGAATGGAACATAATTCACTATTAGACCAATGACAAAAAGGATAACAGTGAAAACAACTAAACTAGAAGTTTGGCCTTTCTTCATAAATTAAATTTGATTTGTAAACTTATAAATTTTGTTAAAAAGATTTAAAATTTTTTAAACATTAATTAATCGATGAGCATATACGAAAAAGAAAGCACAATAAATAGATTTGAAGTTAGCATTAACCAATTGTATGAAGATTTATTTTTTCTTCCACAAGCTGTGAGCACCTTCTATCAAATTGGTGAATTTTTTCCAGAGTTAAAAGAAACTGTAGAGTACAAAAAAATTGAAAATGTTTTAAATTCTCTACAAAATCCTATAAAAGGAAGGATTGCACGCAAAATTTATGTTAAAGAATTGAACAAGTATGCTGGAATTCTTGTTGCAAAAGCTAGAGAAAAAGTTGAAGAAGTTAAAAAACAAAAGCGTAAAGAGCGTGTTAAAATAAAAAGAGAAATAATACCTATCAAAATTCCACGTTCTCCATGGTATAGGATAGTAGAAGATGTGAATAAACTTTCAGACAGTCTTTGGAAAGACAAAACAATAATTAGAAACATAATTCCTATTTTTGAGGACCTCATAAATGACTTGCAAGAGTTAGGAGCTCCACCAAAATTCCATGAAGATTTGGGCAAATATTTGGAACTCTTTTATTCAGTAGAAGATTCAGAACTAACAATTCCTCAACTCAAAAAAATAAGCCCTAGCTACGTTTTAAAGGACAAAGAATTAGGGAAATTACTCACATTAGTAAAACATTATGCAGAAAGAAGAGCTAAAAAAGAGGAAGAAAAGCTAGGATAATCTATTTGTTTTAAGCAAAGAAAAATTAATTATGAGTATTTTTGAAACTCTGACTCAAGAATCTTTGCAATCAATTTTTTACAATTTTTTCCTTCCTTTCATAATTATTTTTGCAATTCTTTTTGGATCTTTGGAAGGAATAAGAATTTTTAACAGAAAAATAAACTTGATTCTTTCTTTAGCTATAACCTTTACTATAGCCTATGGCGGAGCTTTTTCTCTTTTCTCCCAATACCTTTTAATTCTTGGCCCTTACACTGCTTTTGGAGCTTTTATCTTAGTTTTTTTTGTTGGAGTTTTGCTCTGGGCTTTTGGAAAAGGAAAAGAAATCTATTATGAGAGTGCAGCTCCGCACAAAAAGCTTGAAAAAATAAACAAGGAAATAGAAAAACTTTATGAAAAGTATAGAAGAGAAAGTAATCCGGAGAAAAAAAGAGCTATAGATAGGCAAATTGTTGAACTTGAGAGAATGAGAGAACATTTGAGAAGGGAAGTAGAATCAAGAAGCTTATATTCTTAACAAAACAAATTTTAATTAATGGCAGATTTGTTCACGCCAATAGTTGAACAAATGGATAAGCTAGGTTTTTTCAACTTTTTCTTTCCTTGGCTTGTGACTCTTGCTATAATGTACGCAATTCTAAAAAAGTCAAAGATTTTGGGAGAATCTGCCTTAATAAATGGAGTAGTTGCCATGAGCATAGCCTTTCTTGTTTTTGCTTTTCCAGTTCTTTCCGGTTTTAGTTTAGCGACTCCTTTAAGCTTATTGTTCACACAAACAACTTCTATTCTCTTATTTTTCTTCGTTGGTTTTCTATTGGCAAGTCTGTTTTACCCTAACTTGACTCAATTCCTTATTCAACAGTTTACTAGAAGAAGTGCCTTAATGGCGATGATTGCCTTAGGTTTAGCTTTATTTATAACTAGTGGCTTAATCGGAATCCTTTGGTCTCAGGCAACAAAACCTCCACAACCAGGAACTCCTGCTTTACCGCAGGATGTTATTTATTTAACAGTAGGCATAATATTATTTGTGGTTGTTTTAATGATGGCTAGCTATGTGGCTAGAATGGGAGGAGGATAATGACTGATCCTTTCACGACAGTAATTTTAAAGTTAAAGGGAACTGGTTTTTTTGAATTCATGTTACCTTTTATGCTTTCTTCTGCAATATTTTATGGGTTGTTAAGAAAATCACAAATATTCGGAGATCCTGAAAAAAACATTGCTGTCAATGCTGTTGTTGCTCTTACAGCAGGTTTTATGGTTTGGGCTTATCCGATTCTTGCAGGAGTAAGCTTTATGGACAAGCTTCCTGCCTTTTTTGCTCAGGCGATGAGTGCAATGCTTGTTGTTCTAGTTGGTTTATTAACAACAAGCATGTTTTTGCCACCTGATTTACCAAGCAAGTTAGAAGCAAAGCTAGGAGGAAGAGTTTATGGTATAATTTTAATTGCAGGAATTTTGATAGGTGGAGGGATTTTAATAGCTAGTGGTTTAATAAATGTTTTCTTTCCAGCAGGAGGCTTGCAAGCTATAGGGCTTTCTGAAGATACTATTTTAACAATAGCCATAACTATCCTTTTCTTTATAACTGTTTTGGTTATGGTTTGGAGTGGTGGAGGTAAAAAATAATGGATTATTATGGAATTTTAGAGCTTTTAAAAAATATTGGAGTTTTTGAGTTTTATTTGCCTTTCGTCATACTTTTTGGTTTGCTTTTTGGTTTGCTTGAAAAATCAAAAATCATCCCTGAAAGAAGGATAAATATAATAATAGCTTTAGCTTCTGCCCTCTTCATAATGGCTTATACTCCTGCAGGTATAACTTTAACCCAATTTTTCTCAAACTTTTTCACTAATGTTGCAGTTATAATGGTTACTCTTCTTTCTTTTATGCTAATGGTTTATTTGATTATGCCAGTAGCAGGAAAAGAAAAACCAGAATTCCCAAAAGCTGTTAAGTATATAGCTTTTTTCATCGGTTTAATAGTAATTGGAATTTTCATAACTTCTGGTGGACTTAAAATTTTCTTACCTCAGATAGAAGAAGTGAGGATTCCTGGTATAGAAATTGATCCTCAAGATCTGGTTATAATAATTTTGATTTTTATAATGATTTTGGTAATTTACTTTGTAAGTAAAGGTGGAAAAGAAGAAAAAAGTGAAGAGTCTCAAGGCTATCTACTAATTCCCCCTAAAAAGTAATTTTTAAGAGGGGTCTTTTGCTCTTTTTAAACCTACTATGAACTGGTCTATTCCATGCATTTTTGTTTCTATATCTTGAGCTGTTTGTATTCCTTCTTCTCTCTCTTTCCTTAACTGCCTTTCCTTGAACTCTAGGTATGGTGCTATTACAGCACGGTATAGAGCTACTACAAGCTTATACATGTCTCTTTCTGTTTCGTATTTTTTAACTAGTGTATTAGGAGAAACATCTTTGTCAGGCTTGTATTTTTCGATTGTTTCCACGACTCTTTGGACTTTTCCTAGAATGTCTGTTTCTTCATATAATTTTAACAATCCCTCAAGCCATGCAATTTTTGTCCTGAAAAAATCTTGATTTACTTGATATATTTCCTGATGTTTTTGGATAACACTATTTTCTCTAGCTAATTCTTGTAACTCGTTTTCAAAAGTTTCTGGTTTAAATGCAATTATTTGGTATTTATTTGTCATGTTTAAATGTTACTACTAATAAGTATTTAAAGATTTCTATTCTTCACTATATAATAGTAAAAATTCCTTTTCAGTAAAGTGTAAGATCCCTGGAACTATTATAACTGCAGGTGTTTCTATATCCTTTTTTACCAAATTCTTTATTTTACCAAAAAGAATTAAAGGCTTTTCGCTTCCTGCATTAGAAAAAATCAATACTTCTGATTCTTCAGAAATCACTCCTTCTTTCCTTTTTTTCTCGATTTCAAGAAGAATTTTTAATCCTTCTTTTGGTTGCATGTATTTTTTTTCTTCTGCCAAAACATCTAGCAAACATAAAGTATGTAAGCCACGAGTTTTGTTCATCTTTATAATTTCATAAACAGACTCAGGAAGCTTTCCTTTCGTTCTTTCAGGAAAAGGAATAGTAACATAAGGTCCAAATTTTTGTAAATGCAAGCCAGTTTCTCCTATAGCTGAAATTATTGAAGCATTATGGATAACCTTTGTTTGGATGTTAAGTTTTCTTGCTTCTAAGAGTAGAGAAGAGTGTGTTGTCTGAGCTAGAGCATCTCCTTGAACAAACAAAATAACTTTTTTATCTTTAGCAATTTCAAGAATTTTTTCTGAATTCTCCTCTAAATCTTTCCTACTTAAAACTTCAACTTTTTTTCCTAAAATTTTCTCTAGCTGCTCTAAGCTACCATGCCACTTGCTAGTATAAAGCTCGATAAAAATTTTGTCTGAAGTTTTTGCTTCCTCTATTTCTCTTAAACTTAAGTCCTTTTCATCGTACAAACCTAAGCCAGCTAGTATTAACATAACTACACCAAGATACAATTTTTAATTAGCTCATAGGCACTCTTTGCTTTTTCCTCCAGTTTAATTTTTAAAAATGCTGCCTTTCCTCCGTAAACTTTCGTTGAAGAAATTGTTAAAATCTTTCCTTCATGATTAACTTTTATTCCTTCAAAAGGAGGTTGATGGCTTCTTATCAAAGTTTTAACCTTTAAAATTTTCAAGCATTTTTCTGTTATGTCTTGTCCAAACAAATAACCAATTCCTCTGTTAAAGTTTGGAATAAAACCTTGACTCTCATAAGGATCGTTCCAAAGAATTTCTATCAAATCACACCTTTCTGGAAAATTTTCCTTTGCTTTTTCTATGTCTTGTAAAGAAGAAAGGCTTACTGGAAAGCCTGCATGAAGAAAAATATACTTTTCAGGAAGAATTGCTCCTAATTGCAACTTATCAAAAAGTTTGTAAAGTTTTCTGTAGATGTTTTCACCTTCTTTTCCATATTTTTCACACAACCTAAAAGGCAAATCGTGAGGAGAAAAATCAACATATTGAGGAGCTTCATGATTCCCCTTTAACAAAAAAACCCTTTCTGGGTATTTTGCTTTCAAGCTTAAAACAGTGTAAAAAACTTCTGGAGAATTTTCTCCTCTATCGCCATAATCCCCAAGAAAAAGGAAAAAATCTTTTTTTAAATTGCTTTTTCTGAGTATAGAACAAAGGCTTTCAAAATCGCCGTGCAAATCACCTATAGCTATCAAACTACCTTTTGAAGGCAAGTAGCAAAGGCTTTTCTCTTCCAAAACTTCTGAAGCTTTTTCTATAACTTCTATCATTTCCTGAAAAGAAGTTCTTCTAGCTTTTTCAAAAATTTCATCTATTTCCATGTTTATAGATTGGAGAAAAAATTAAAATTTGTTATAGCTTAGGCTAAATATAATTATGGCAATTCCGTTAATAGAAAAGTTAAAAGAAATTTTTAAAGAGAAATTAACAGAAGAGGAAATGAAGCTTTTACCTTCTAGCTTTGACATAATTGGTTCAACAGAAAAAGCTGTAGCTATAG
>JAWBVB010000059.1:0-3579 GCA_039004015.1 Candidatus Aenigmatarchaeota archaeon
AATAGTAGCAGTAGTTATTGCTTTGATTTTAGTTGACAAGTTTTTTGAAAATAATGAGTTAAAAAATTTTGTTAAGCTTTGCATAGCAATTTTAGCAGGAGGGACAAGCACAAGAGATTTTACTTGCTTACTTTCCTCTTGTTTGCCATCTTAACCCATATAACTGATAATTAGAGTAACATCAGCTAAATTATAGAAGCCGTCAGGAGGTTCTGTGGAAAATGATATAAGATTTATTCCCTTTCTTAAGTTTATTTCACCAGGATAAAGAGTTTTGCTTATAAGTTCGCCAGCCTTTTTATTAACTCTATATACTTCCTTTTCGTTTATTTTTACCATCAAATCTTTTGTTGGGTTGGAATCTTTAACTCTTGCTGTAAGTAAGGCATACTTTAAATTGTTAACTTCCTTATCGCCAAGCTCAAAATTAAAACTTTTTTCACTAACTCCATAATAAAATATTCCAAACTTTGCACTAGAGATTTTGTAAACAGTATTCATCCAGAACTTCCAGCCAGGCAAACCTGCTTTTATCGTAACATAATTTGATTTTTTTATTTGAGAAGCATTTAGCTGTATAACAACTTCACCAGGTTTTACAATCTTATTATAAACTTCTTCACCATTCAATTCAACGATCAAATTTCCTGCACTGTTCGTATCTTCCACTAAAATACTGATAAAACCACCCTTAACCATTTGAAACATTTTCTCACTTAAGGATTCATGAGTTAGAGTTGATGAATACTCTGAGAAATATCCCTTAGAAACTTCGAAATTATGTTTTGAAGCCAAAACTTCTGAGCCGACTGAATGAGTTACTGAAAAATCCCCAAAGTAAAAATTTCTCTGTAAATATTGAGCGGGAATTTTTGTTACGTTTATAGTTACTGGAATTGATTTATTTCCTCCTGTAAAAATTATCTGGATACTTCCTCTGTATACTCTCTCGACTGTAAATTCTGGTATGTATACTGTAAGCATAACAACTTCCGAACCAGAAATATCAAAATTTTCTTTATCAAAACTTAGAAAAGATTTTACTTCTCCAACTACTACAAAGGTAACGTTTGTTGCTGTTCCGTTTAAACTTAATTCTACAGTTTGATAACTTCCTGGCTCAATTTTTAGTGAAATAGAAGAAGGAGTAACATTCAAAAATTCTGAAACAGTAGAAGTCCAAGCTACCATCATAACTATTATTAAAATAAGTCCTGCAAGTAAGACAAAAGCAAACTCATCTATTTTTACTTGCGCTTTCAAAAAAACACCTAATTTAAACTTGTTTTTTTAACAATTAATTTTTATTTATTATTATTATGAAAATCGTTGAAAAAAACTTTGAAAAAGGTTTTGTAAAACTTATTCCTGAGAATTTTTTAGACTTATGGTATCTTTCTAAAATAATCGAGATTAAGGATAAAATAACAGCCAAAACTATGAGAAACATTTTTATTGAAAGAGAAGGAAAAAAAGAGAAATCAAAAAAAGTTACTTTAGTTCTTTCCCTTGAAGCAGAAAAAGTTGAACTAGAAAAAAACAAGCTAAGGGTAAAAGGTAAAATAGTCGAAGCTCCAGAAGAGGTACAAAAGGGAAGTTATCATACGATTGAAATTCTTACCGGAAATAGTTTAATTTTAGAGAAAAAAACGTGGAAAAAAGAGCAAATAGAAAAAATCGAAAAATTAACAAAAAGGATTAGAAAAGCTTTCTTGCTAAAAGAATTTTTTGTTCATTTAAGTAAGCTCGACGGTTTAGTAGTTTATGGTTTTGAGGAAGTTAGAAACGCTGCTCTACTCGGAGCAATTAAAACTCTTTTCATCCCTTTAGAAAGTTTGAACGAGAAAATTGAAGAAATAATGGAAGAGGTTGAGAAAAAAAACGGAGAAATAGAGTTTGTTAGTGAAAAAGACGAGCTTGGTAAAAAATTTTTAAGGGAATATGGAATCGGGGCAATACTTAGGTTTAAAATTAGCTAACTCTTTTCTTCAAAGAAGTTATATAGCCTGCTATCATATTCCTTAACTTTTTTGATTTAATCTCAATAAGCTGTTTTACAATTTCTTTATTCTTGGAAAAATCGTTTGAAAATTTATCTGGATACCTTTCCACAAGCTCTAAAGCAATGTTTTTAATAAAAGAAGTTTTAATTCTTCCCATGTGAATCACTTGCTTTTCTGAAAGACATAGCAATCCTAGGGCGTAATTCTTGAAAGAGAATAATAAGTTACATCTCCTTCCTTATCTACAACAGCCCACCACATCGTAGCTCTTATATTATGGGCAAGCCTAACTGCACGTGACATTTCTGGTAATGAGAAAGCAGCCTCTTCAGCAACTGCATGAACTATTGCTTTTGTATGCTCATGAGGCGCTTTTGGTCCTCTTTTAAGTTTAACTCCTCTTTCGTAAAGTCTAAAGTGAGCACCAAACTTAAATCCAGTTTTAACAAGATAACCTCTATTTCTTAAATCACGATAAACTATGAATTGAGGATGGAATTGATTAACATTTTTTGTACCAGTCTCTATTAGTTCAGGAAACTCGATTTTTCTTCTTTTATCATTTTCTTTAACAAAGACTTTTATCTTTCCTTTTTCAAGTAAGTAGGCAGCTTCTATCAAATCTAATTCAAGCCTATTTGGATTTTCCTCAGGTAAAGGCTTTCCATAACCAGAATCATCGTAAAGAATTACTGCTCCTGGATCCCAAATTATTACCCTATTTTCTAAAAGCTCACCTTCCCAAACTTTTTCGCTCATAAAATCACTTATTCTTAATAATTTAGCTTTTACCTTAAATTTTTAATTGTTTCCTGCATTTTTCACAAATATTTTTTGTTTTTCTGTCAACATCAAAAACAGTGTTTGAAAAGCTCATCACACATTCAGGATTTTCACAGTGTTTTAAGCCTAAAACATGACCCATTTCATGTATAGCTTCTTTTACAGCCCTTTTAATCAGAACTTCCTCGTCATAAGCTTGCTTGTAAAATTGAGGGTTGAGCCTTGCGATAGAAACTATGGCAACTCTTCCGTTTAGCTGAGCTTGACCAAAAACAAAGTTTAGTTCTTCGGCATATAAATCTTGATCTGTTATACCTAAAATTCTTCCCTTAAAGTTCCTTGAAAGGAAATCTAAGATTTGGGTCGCTATGTACTGATGTCTGTAAGGGTTATAATATTCTTTTGGCAAACCTTTTTCTGGAAGAATCTCTGAAATTAAACCAAATTCGTTTCTTAGCTCGTCTTTTACACTGTTTAAAACTCTTTCAGGAATTTTTCCAAAGGGAATTATTGTCAATTTCATAATTAAATAATGGTTAAAAGAATAAAAAGAATTAACTAGTTAAAATTTTTTAGTAGTTTTAAAACAATAAAAAATTATGCATTCAAAAATTGAAACTTGTTATGAAAAAATTTGTAAAATGGTAAGAGTTGCCTCAAGCGTTAATAGAGAATATGTATAAAAACTTATGGGACAGGAGGGATTTGAACCCTCGACACACCGGTAACCGCTTAGTTCTTCAGCCGGTTGCTCTCCCGGGCTGAGCTTACAGCACATTAGTAATACTGTCCC
>JAWBVB010000060.1:0-3538 GCA_039004015.1 Candidatus Aenigmatarchaeota archaeon
GAAATCTATCACAAAGATAAAAAAATATTCTTGTTTGAAATAGCATGGTGTAACAGAGATGGAGCTTGCGATTCTTTATTGTACGAAAATTATGAAAACTGCCCATTAGATTGTCATTGTGGGAATGGAGTTTGTGAAGAAATTCTAGAAGAAAATTATGAAAATTGTCCTCAAGATTGTAAAATAAAGCCACCATCTTTTTCAGTTTATATTTATTTTGTGGTTGTAGCGATAATTTTAACTCTAATTTTCTTTATCATTTGGAAATCTAGAAGGGTAAGCCATGAAAGCACAGCTTAGCTTTTTGATGAAAGGGATTTATTTAATTCTAGTTATTATTCTTATCTTTATAGTTTCCTACCTCACTACAAATCATACCTATCTTTTATACTCCCAATCCCGACAGTTTGAACTTAAAGAAAGTGCTCTTAACACGTTGGATAAGTTAGTCAGTTCTAATTGTTTAGGTTTTGAAACAGGAAATACTACTCATAAAATAATAGATTTAGGTAAGCTCTTAGAATTTGTAAGAAAATATCCTGATTTTGAGCCAGATTGCGCTAGAGATATGCTTTTTGATTATAGAATAGAAGTGGAAAAGTTTGAAAGTAATATAAGTTTCTTGGGAGAAGAAGAGGGGTATCTTGTATGCTTCACGCAGGCTCCTTGTGTAACTGCAAATACTTATCTCTCCGCTAAAAAATACCAAAAGAGACACATAAGTGTGAGAGATATAGTAGAAAATAAAATAAAAGACTGTGACGCTATTCTTCTCGAAAGTTCATTTCCACTAAGTAACAACGCAAGACAGAATCTTTTAACTTTTGTAGAAAACGGTAAACTTCTTGTAACAACGAGTTTTGCGTTAGATGTGTTAGCATCTCTGTTTCCAAATTATATTGCTAGTTGTAATAAGGATGTGTGCCCAGGTGCTGTTCATACCTGTAAGAAATGCATACAACTAACAGAAGAAGGAAAAAAAGAGCTTGGTTTAGAAACTCTTGATTATCCGTTCTGGGCAAACTTTTATGAAGGTGATTTTCTTTTTAAGGTTTTATCGGATGAGGTTAAGATATTGGCTAACTTTAGTAGTCTTTCGTGCACTGGCGGAGATGTTTTTTCACCTCCAGCAGATTGCAGCAATGCTGTGTTAATTATGTTTAACTACGGAAAGGGTACGGTTGTCCATCAAGTAATGATTCTAGGAGGTTTGACAGGTAGTCAAGAATACAATAAAGTAAATATCTTTACAAAAATCCTAGAAAAGTATGGTGGGTTAGGAAAAGGCATTGCTAGTAATTTTAAGGATAGACAAGAAAAATGGGAGTTTGGGGTTAAAAATTTTTCTAAAAAAAGTGCTCTTAGGAATGAAATTACTTTTTCCTTACCTGTGCTTATAAGAATCAAGGATAATCAAATCCAGCCAGGCAAAATCACTATAAGAATGGTTGATGGGGAGCTGGAAGAATTAGCAGGAATTTTTGATTCTGTCTGTATTTTTAACACAAGTAAAAAGCTGAAAATTTCGCTTAGCCAGGCTTTAAAAGGGGATAAAAACGATATTTGTATTGTAGTGGAAGGCGAGAAGATATGTAAAAAATTATTATGTGAAATGAACGAGTTTAGCATCGCTCCTGGCAATTATCTTCTATCGGTAGAAAAATTTGGTGATAAAATAAATGTTAAGTACTAAGGCTCAAACGATGGAAATGGTAGAAATTTTGGGTTTAGTAGTTTTTTCATCCATTCTTATCATTATATTTTACAATATATCGATTCAGAGATTTTCACGACTAGCCGAATTATCAAGTGAAAGAACACAGGAAGCAAGAAATTCTGTAATTTTAATAAACTTATTTTATACTGAAATAACAGGTACAAATCGCACTTTAGCACAAATGGTTGGAGATATGATAAGTAGTGGAGGAGAAATGGTAAGGTACGGTAAAGGACTTGGTGTTTTAAACGTTACAGAGGTTTTGAAGTACTTCCTAGACAATTATTTGGAAAACTGGCAACTAAACCTAGGATTTGAAAAGATCGGTAAACCTATAGATGAGAAAAAAAGGGTTTATTCCCTTGAGATTCTAATTCCAGTTTCTGACCCAGAAGGAAGATTTGAAAAAGTATATTTATACTGGTGGTAGTTTGAAGTCTCAATCTAGTTTATTAATAGCTGTTGTAATTTTGGGGATTGCTATATCTTTCATTATCTTTAATCTATTTGTAGAGACTGGTATAAAAGAAAGAACACTCCGTTCTATTTTTTTAAACGAAATCAGTAAATATTTAGATTTTTCTAAAGGTTTCTTGCGAACTTCTTTTATCTATTCTTCTCACTTAGCCTCAAGTAGAGTTGCACATTTTGGTGGGCTTGGAACGAGTATAAACCCTGTAGAACCTAGGACTTGGATATGCAACGGGCCAACCCCTCAAGAGCCGGAGGAAATAAAGTTCTGGCTTAATGACGAAACTCTTAGAATTCTCAACAACTACACAAAAATTCTTAATCTTCAGAAGGAGCTTGTTTTAATAAATACCTCTTTTTTTTCTTGTGTTAATTACGAAGCAGAAAACTCAAGAATTTTCAACGGATATTACGACGAAGGTTTTTTTAATATTTCTGGAGAAGGATGTAAAGTTAACGTATCTTCAATCAAAACTCCAGATTTTGTCTCATCTTTAGCTAACCTAAAAGTTCTTCTACCTCAAGATAGAATCTTTTATCTTTACAGAAATTTTTATGATTGGGCCAACGAAGAGGGAGAAGCCTTAGTCTCAAGGATTTGCGGATGTATAGAATTAATATGCGGTTGTGCAGGTGCTGGCGATTGTAGGCAATGTAACCCTTTATATGAATGTATAGATTCTAATTTTGCATTATCGAAAGAAATTCTTCAGTCAAAGTTTGATGAGTATGTAGAGTGTTGGTATACCATACAATGCTGTAAATTTGAGTCACAACCTTGTCCTCCTGATAAAGACTCACGTTGCTTACTATGGGACACTACAAAATGCGAGGGTTGTTATATGCCTTACCCTTCACAAGACTCTTGTAAAGTGAGTTTTTCTAGTTTAGAGGAAACTGCTCTTAAAACTACTCTTAAGTTTTTAACGCAAGAAGAATGCGAGGAAAAAAACTGCGAATACTGGCAGGAAAATAGAGAAACTATGTATGGTATTTTTGAGTGCACAGATAAAAAATATTATTTATCTTTAAAAGATGGTACTGGTCCGCTAACCTTCAGAGTGAGTGTGTGGATAAGCTTAAGGAAACCACTCTCTTGTTATAAACAAGAAAAATGTCAACTTTCTAACCAGAATTGTGTTTGCCCGATTCCAGGAGCGTGTGAACCATGCGAATAAAGTTAGTTTTAATTTTTATCTTAATAGCAGGGTTAGTTGCTTTTTTACTTGTTCTCTTTCCTAAACACAAAAAAAACTGGGAAGAGATAAAAGGATATGAAGAAACTTTACATAATTGCGAAAAGTTATGTCAAGCTTATATCTTTTCTAAATGCTCGCAAACAAATGCAAT
>JAWBVB010000061.1:0-3439 GCA_039004015.1 Candidatus Aenigmatarchaeota archaeon
ATTCTTACAAACATATAGCCAAACCTTGTTAAAATCGTTTCTCTTGGGAAAAGAAGCAAGTAAGAGCCTAGAATTCCTGAAATTGCTCCGGAAGCTCCTATTGCAGGAATTTCTGAGTTTAAGTTTGTTATGTAGTGAAGGAAAGTTGCTCCTATTCCTGAGAGAAAGTAGAGCAAAAGAAACTTTATTTTTCCTAGCTTATCCTCAACGTTATCACCAAAAATCCAAAGGTACCACATGTTCCCAAAAATGTGGTCTATGCCGCCATGCAAAAACATAGAAGTGAAAATCGTTGCTATCGATGAAAAAGAGAAAAAAGAAAATTTTGCTGGAATAAAACCATACCTTATGTAAACTTCTGGAATTAATACACGTTTGCCTTCAATAACATAAGGAACTTCTTCTGAAGTTAGGCTCCAGATAAAAATCGAAACGTTTAGAATTATTAAAAGAATTGTTAAAATTGGGAAAGTTTTTCTTGGAGCTGAGTCTGTATAAGGAAAAAATTGACCTTTTTTGCTTTTAAAACTCATACTATATAATTAATCTCTGAATTTATTTAAGTTAAGTAAAGTTAGTTCTAACTTTTAGGTAGTTATAAAAATTTTTTAAGTGTTTGCATGTGTTTTTGTTTAAAAAACAAAAGTTTTTAAGCTTATTTCACTTAATTTTATTTAGTATGATAGAGCAGATAAGAATCTTGGGAAAGCTGATAAAAAGGCTGTATAAAAAAGAAGTGTATGCAATCAAGTCAGAAGAAAAAGAGGTTTTAGTAGACGGAAAAGTAAAAAAAGTAGAAGAATACAAACTTTACACGTCTTATCCTTATGATGAAAGAAAAACCATAGTAGTAACTTGCGAAAAAAATCGTTTAGGAGAAAAGATAAAAGAAATAGAAAATGCTTGCGAGGAAAGAGATACTCTGCTTGCAAGAATTTTGAGTTATTGCAGAGAAAACAGAATAGATGTGCCGACAGACTCTTTAGAATATCTTGAAAGGACTACCCCAGAAATTTTGAAAAAGATTTTGAGAAATTTGGAAGATGATTTGACTGACCCGCAAATAGCTAGTGCCAAAAAAAGATGTTTGCTATTGCACTATGCTGTTGAAAAAGGAGAGCCAGTTGTTTATGGAGGAGAAATAACTTTATACCCAATTCCATCTAGAAATCCCTTAGAAGTATTGCCTCCTGAAAAAATAGAAAAGTTGAGAAACATAGCTCCTTGGGGTCGTGTACCGATAAAGCATTATGAGTTAAAGGAAATAATTAACGGGATAGAGGAAGAAGAAGAATACCCTGAGTATGACTTTGAGATAAAAGATTAAGAAACATAAGGAAGCTTTTCTTGCTCAACTTTTGTTTCTTCTTTTTTATAACCTAATGGGATTAAATAACAGTCTAAAACTTGCATTTTCTTATCGTAGAAGATTGCGTCGAAGAAAAATTGCCATATAAAAACTGGGTTGCACAACCTTTTTCTTGCAGCAGGAATTCTTGAAATGTACTCTCTTAAGACTTGAGTCATTTCTTCTTTTCTGCTTTCTATTAAAGTTAAAATGTAAGGCCCTGGGTAGACTTCCTCTATTCTGTACTTTCTTATGTTGTTTAAGAGTAAGGATTTTATGTCTGGCATAAGAGCTAGGGAATTTATCCTTTTCTTTATTTCTTCTATTTTGTTTAAAGGCTGGTTAAGTAAAATAATCGAGGGCTCGATGAACTGAGAAAAGGAATAAACGATTTTTCCTTGGCCAAAGGGGCTTGCATCGTACTTTGCCTTTGATATCATTATTCTTGGGTTTACTTCTTCTCCTTTCCTTGCTCTTTCTTCAATTTCAAGAATCTTTCTTTTTTCATAACTTGAAGCGTAGCTTAAGGAATCGCTTAAAAGCTCTCTTTGAATTCCTCTTATCCTAAAATTCCTTAGCCAAGCGTTTGTTTTGTAAATCCTGCTCATGTAAATCGGAGCCATACATAAGTTTAAAGTTTGAGCCCTAAGAGGTGATAGGTGAAAAGTCCACTGAGTTATGTCTTCTTCTGAAACTATCTTTTCGCTAAACCTCATAGCTCCTTTTATTCTTTCGCTTCTTTTTTCCTTCCATTCTTCTGGAATATCTGAGCATAATCTTGTCGTTTCGTAAAGTTGTGAGAGTACTCTTTTAAATTCTTCCACTGTAGAAACGTAAGCATCATGATTAGTCGGAACCCTTGCCCCCAAATCCCTTATTTTCTTGAGTAGCTCGGAGCAAACTTTTGCTTCCTTTTCTAGGCTTATCAGTTCACCCATGCTAACACCAAAATCTCAAAAAAAGTCATCAACTTGGTAAAATTAAATATTCTCCTTAATTTTTAAAGTTTTCTGTAGGTAAAAATTCAAAACTGCTACTTTTAGTGGTAAGAAAAGTTTAAATAGAAATTATAATAAATTATAATAGATGCCAGAAGTGTTCAAAACAAAAATAAGAGTAGTTGGAACTTCTTTAGGAGTTTTAATACCTAAGAAAATAGCTGTAGAGCAAAATGTTAAAGAGGGGGAAGAGGTGGAGATAGCCTTGTTAAAACCAGACAAAAAAGCTGTTGAAAAAGCCTTCGGAATTGCTAAAGGAAAGTTGAAGTTTGAAAGAGAACATAAAGGATGATTTATGCTTTTGGATACTCATGCTTGGGTTGAGTTTTTTAACGGAAGTGAAAAAGGAAAAAAAGTAAAGAAAATTCTAGAGGAAAAAAGGTGTTTTACTAGTATTGTTTCGCTTGCTGAAATAGCTGAATGTTGTTTGAGATGTGGTGAAACTCCAGAAAAATTTGTTAAAAAGATAAAGGAACTTTCAACCATTTTAACTTTAGACGAAGCTACAAGCGTTTCAGCTGGAAAAATAAATTTTTACAGGAAAAAAGTAGTCAAAAATTGGGGTATGCTAGATTCTTTTATTTTGGCTTCCAGCTTGGTTTTTGGTTTAAAGATAGTCACAGGAGACTTGCATTTTAAGGATTTACCAAACGTTGTAATTTTATAACAGGTAACCTTCAATTTAATTGAAAATTCAGGTAAAACGATGCTCGTATTAAATTGATAAGAGAAAACCCAGAGCTTGTAAGAAAAAATTTGGAAAAAAGGCAAGACAAAGAAAAATCGAAGACCTGTTACTCGAATATTTTTTCTTTTGTTAGACGTCTAACAGAAAAGCAGCCAACAAACATTTCATAGATTTTTTTGGAATATTCCATACATAACTTATAAATACTTTATGGAATATCCTTAAATTATGGAAAAAACCTTTGAAGAAATGCTTGAAAGCGTAAGAGTAAAGAAAGTCTCTCAACTTACAGCAAAAGTTTTTGAAATTATTCATTCTAGATGGCCCACAAATCCGCTAGAAGTTGCTGAGATTTTAGGAGATAGAGGAAAAGAGAAAACGCTTTCTGCAAAGTACCTTTACCAT
>JAWBVB010000062.1:0-3419 GCA_039004015.1 Candidatus Aenigmatarchaeota archaeon
TTTTTCTCATGCAAATACATCAAAGTTTCGATACCAATGTCTTCATCAAACAAACAATACTTTATTTGACCATTATGCTCAATTCCGATTAGAATTCGCCCCTCAAATGATTTTAAGAATCTATTCTTGGCTTTTTGGAATTCTGCTTGAAGATACTCCATTGCCATCTTCTTACACTCTTTCTATTCTTAATTAACTATTTAAGGTTTTAGTAAGGGCTTTGAACGAACTGCTTTTAGCTTTCAACCATTTTTTAAATGTGGTTTTGAAACGTGTTTCTTCTCGATCTTTGAAATAAACTTTGTCGATTCTTGTTTAGCTACTTGATTTTCCTCTTGGCTTTCCATTTGAAAAATCATGAGAATCTTTTAACCAGTTCAAATTTTTCCTTCTCTTCTTTTATTGTTTTTTTGAATCAAAAGCAATCCATAGCTTTTGCTTAAGTTTTGTGAATTCGATATACCTTTCCTTGTTTTTTTGAAATTAGAGTGATTAGACAATTACTTCATGTTTTCCTTAAAACTCTTTTAAAAGCTAAACAAGAATCTTTCCACTGTAAATAAAATTCCAACTCTCATAATATTTTTCGAACGTTTGATATTAAAAAGTAAATAAAAACTCTTTACTAAATCCTTTACGTATCCTATGAAGATTTAATTTACTTAGGAATTTTACCGATCTTTTTTTCAGAAGAATACAAAAGAATGAAAAAATTTGTACTCTACTTAAGCTGTTTGAAAATTCTGACTTATAATTTTTATAATTTCTTATATTTTAATGTAAGATTAAGTTTTATCCTAGTAGATATTGGTGAGTTGGAAATGAGACTTGAAGACAAACTTTATGGTAGTTTAAGGACAGACGATCCATTAATCCTTGAGCTTTTAAATTCAAAACCTCTTCAAAGACTTAAAGGAATAACTCAAGCTGGTTATGTGATTTTTCTCAATTCTACTCATCCTTACGCAAAATTCAAAGTTACAAGGTATGAACATTCGATAGGTGTCTATGCTTTATTAAAGAAAATTGGTGCTTCAAAGTTAGAGCAAGTAGCTGGTTTATTACATGATATTTCTGTTCCCGTTTTCGCTCATTGTATCGATTTTCTTTATGGTAAGGAATTGGAACAGGATTTTCATGAAAGTTTTCATGAAAAAATCCTGCTAAGTTCGGAAATTCCTTCCATTCTAAAGAAATATAAAATAAGCCCTGAGGAAATTTTAGAGAGAAAATTTACTTTATTAGATAACGAACTACCTGATATTTGTGCAGATCGCATAGACTATTCTCTAAGAGACGCTGTTTGTTGCTTAGGTTTGAAAAAAAGTACAGCTAGAAGCATAGTTGATTCACTTACAATTAACGAGGGTGAAATAATCTTCTCAAACTTAGAGGCTGCTAAGCAATTTGGCGAAGTTTTCTTAGAAATAGGAGAGCTTTATTGCAATCCGCTTCAAGCAACGCTTTTTAAACTAGTTTCAGAAATAGTAAGATTAGGTTTAGAGGCTAACATTCTTAAAGAAGAAGACTTATTTTTGGAGGAGCCGGTAGTATACAATAAACTTGTTAAGGCAAACGATAGGAGAATTAACAACTTACTTAAAATTATTTCAAACCTAAAGGTGGTAGAAGACCCGAAAGATTATGACTTCTACTTAAAATCAAAAGTGAGATATGTAGACCCGAAGGTCTTATTTGGAAAAGGAACCAAAAGGGTTTCTGAGCTTGATGACAAGTTCAAGCAGAAAATAAGAGATTTTATTAACGTAAAGAGTAAGGGGTTTTACGTTAAAATTTGCACGAGTAAAGAGGCTTTCTAAGATTTATTGCCAAACTATTTAAAAGCCTTCCTTATTATATTCTAATTTCTTTTTTCAACCGATCTATTTTTTTCTTTCTGTGTTTCCAAAACAAATCTGTAAACATGTAGTGAAAAGCTAAACCCTTCCATTTCCCATATCTTTTTTCAAATAAATCAATTATTTTTTGCATAGGAACTAACTTCTTATTAAATAAAATTTTAGAAAGAATTTTCTGTTCCCACATTCTTCCTTTTAAATCAAATGTATCATGTCTTCTCAAATACTCGCTTAAAATTATTTGAGCGGTGGCAGGTCCTACACCATATAACTTCATTAGTTTCTCTTTAGCTTCTTCTGTTGTCATTTTTCTCAGTTCAAATTCATTTATCTCCCCTTTGGCAAAACTATCAGAAATTCTTTTAATCATTTTTGCTCTATAACCAACCTTTAAGGATCTTAAATCATCTTCTGTAACTTTTTTTAAATCTTCAGGTTTCCAGTAGGCAAATAATTCTTTCCCATCAAACCTTAGCTTATATCCATAAACATTCAAAAGATTGTCCATCATTTGAACTGTTCTTTTGATTGTAGCATTTTGCAAGACGATAGCAATCATAAGAAGTTCATACAGAGAATTTGCACAATTTACTCGCATACCTTTCAATCTTTTCAGTGGCAATTTAAGATATTTATCCGACTTGAATTTATTACAAAACTCAGAAATATCTTCATCTAGACCATACCTCCAATTGAGCTCTTTAATAATACTTTCTAAATCATCTTTTACTAGTTTTTCTTGTGAGTAGATAGATAGTTTAATTTTCGGTTTGCTTACAGTTCCTTTATTCTCCATTTTTATGCCTAGAAGTCCTTTAAAGTTCATGGCTTGCCAATAAATTCCTTTCTGCCATTCAAAATCTGGAACGGGAAAATGATGTGGTACGTATACCGTACCGTCAAAATTAAATGGTGGCTTAGGAAAAATAGTAGTTACGAATCTCAAGTTCAAATCAATTGTTCTAACCATACTTTAACTTTAAACCTAAAAAATTAAGTAATTACTCTTTTTTTAAATCAAGGTTAATTTAAAGTAAAAAATTTAACTCTATCTTTTTAAAAGAATTCTATGAAAAGAATCAATACTTTGATTTTTGACGTAAGTGGAGTTTTGATCGACGATCTTTACGCGGTATGGCTTGCCGATAAAGATGCTCTTTCTTTTTATGGCTATAACTATTTGTCGATTGAAGAGTTTAAACAGAAGTTTAAGTTGCCAATTGTTGAATATTATAGATCGATTGGAATACCTAAGGAAGCTATAGAGAAAGTAGATAGAAAATGGTATGAGTTTTATTCACATTATCAGCATTTAGTAAGACTTTTTCCCGAAGTTAAAGATGTGTTATCTCAGCTTAAAACCAAAGGCCTAAGATTAGGTATTTCTTCAAACACGCCGAATAAATTCTTAAAAAAACATTTACACAGATTTAAAATATTACTCTATTTTGATGCAATTGTAGGGAGAGAGGATTGCGACGAAGAAAAACCATCTCCAAAACCAATTTTAGTAGCGCTATCAAAGTTAAATGCAAATCCAAAAACTTCAGCTTATGTTGG
>JAWBVB010000063.1:0-3415 GCA_039004015.1 Candidatus Aenigmatarchaeota archaeon
GGTAGCCCAAGCTCAGGAAGCCAAAAACCTTTTACTCTCTCTAAAATTTTTTTTCCAAATATTCTTCCAAAAGTTCTTTTCCATTCCTCAACCTGCAAGTTCCAATCTTCCTCAGGAATTGCAGGAAAGTAACAATGAGAATATGCAGATCCTGCCATCTCTATTCCATCAAAATTTAAAACTTCCTTATAAATTTCTATAATATCCTCTATTTTCTCCCCTTCAACTTCTACCTTATCTAAAACTCCTCTTTTCCCTAGTTCTTCTAAACTTTCTAACAATATTCCAGAAAAATCAAGAATTATCCTTGGTCTGTAACCTTCTTCTCTTAATTGTTTAAAATATTTTGCAGGGTTCTTGTAAGCTCTTGCTATAAGCTTCGCATCCCAACTTTCTCTTGCATCCTGAGAAAGAAGCATCTTTTCCAGGTTGCTAATTAGCTTTTCTTCTTCGTTAGTTTTGAACCAAATTAAAGGTTGGTGCATATGAAGCCAAGGAACATAAACTGCTAAGCTCATATGATTTATTTTAATTATTTGATAATTTTAAATATGACAAAATTAGATTTCGGATTTAAGTTGAAAAAAAAGGATAATAGATTAAATTTGGTTTTTGAACAGAGAGTCGAAGGATGGAAAAGGCTTGCTTCACGATTGATTCAAGATAAGGTTATTCTTGATTTGAAGAATGCAGAAAAGATGCTAGAAGTTAAAGGAGATTTGACAGTTTATGAACAATATAACTTATGGAAAAGTTTAGAAAGTTTTAAAAAAATTTTTGAGAGGACTAGAATTGCTTCTGACTTAACTTTACTTAAGTTTGGGGTTTATTCTGACTCTATGGAAGGAGAACTTTTCTCAACCTATGGACATGCTCATGAAACCTATTGCGGAGAGGCTTACTATATAATTAAAAATGATTGCTTTCTTATCCTAACCGAAAAGCAAACTTTCAAAACTTTTATAATAAAACTTAAGGAAAAAGATTTCGTTTTTGTTCATCCAAAATTTTACCATAGAACCGTTTGCTGGAAAAAAGACACTCTTTTTGCTACTTTTTATCCAGAGGTTGCTGGTCATGATTATTCTTCTGTTAAAAACAAAGGTTTCCCATTTCATCTTTTCCTAATAAAGAATAAGTTAGAAGTAAGACCAAATCCTAATTTTAAAAATTGCTCCTTCAATTTAATAAAAAGAATAGAGAAAAGAGAAAATCCTATAAAGCTTCTTGAAAAAGATGAGGAAAAACTGAAGGAAATACTTTTTGACCCTTTCAAGAATAAAAAAATTTATTTTATAGGAAATCAAACCTAATTTTATGAAACCTGAGGAAGTTTTTGGTGTAAATGCAGGAAAAGTTTGGCATGCTTTAAACTCTAAGGGACCTTTAACAGCAAGTATGATAGCAAAAGAAACAAAGCTTAAGCTAAATGAAGTTTATGCAGCCTTAGGATGGTTAGGGAGAGAAGGAAAAATAGAAATAATAAAGGATAAAAAAGGGACCTTTTACAAGCTTCTCTAGGGCTTAAGCAAAACTTTATACTTAAGGTTGTTCTCACTTTTGTAACTTACTTCTACTTTATTCTTCACTCTTTTTATGGTAAAATCAACAAAGTCATTGCCTATCCTTTTTCTCCTTAAAATTTTTGCACCAGGCCACAGGGAAGGTGATAGCAAGACTGTTCTCTCCATAGCATCAATTTTCATCCCTAATAAAAATTCATCTATACATCTTATAACCAAGGCAGAACTCCAGCCTTGCAAACAGGCTCCAGGTTCGGAGAAGTTTACTTTCCATAAACTTGTGTCATTATTTTCAGGGTTCCATGCTTCACCTAAGCTTTTAACACAAGCTTGGTCTAAATTTCTATAGAGCATTTTTAAATAGTCTAAACCTTTCTTATAATTTTTGATTCTAAATTCCGCACAAGCCACTAAGCCAACAACCCAACCCCAAGAACTTCCTGTATGATAGCCTGCAGGATTATATTGTGAATCTTGCTTTGATATTGTTCTCACCCCATAATTTGAAGTAAATTCCTCACTCTCTATAACTTTCAAAACCTTTTTTGGTTTTGTTGAAATTCCAAAGAATAGCGGAAATATTGAATTTATAGTTCTAGCTTTTCTTCCATTTATGGAATCAATGTAGAAACCTTCTTTTTCCTCCCAAAAAACTTTTTCAAAATTTTTCTCCAGTTTTACTGCTTTTTGCCATAAATCATTATCTTCCCAGAAAACTTTTACTATTTCAGAAGCAGCTTTTAACGAAGCCACAAGGATTGCTTGAATTTCCAGAGCATTTTTTCTTTCTAGAGTGTCCATCCAGGTTTCTTTTTCTCCATGCTCTATAAAGCCATTCTTATCTTCTCTTGATTTTATCCATTCCAAAGCCTTAAAGAAATTATTTTTTAAACTTTTGACAAAATTTATATCGCCTGAATTTCTAAAGTAATGGTTTAAAGCAATTATCCAAAGAAGTGTAGAGTCGGCTGAATTATAATCAACTTTTCCGTTCATGTAAATAACGTTAGGAATTTTTCCTTCTTTTGACTGGAAGTTTGCAAGAGTTTTTAAAGCTTCTCTTGCCTCTTCAAACTTACCCAAATCAACTATTGCAGGAATTATCCATCCTAAATCTCTTCCCCAAAATTGGGTAAACCAAGGATAACCAGCAAAATAACCAAAGCCAAACTTTGAGTTAAAAGCAAGCTTTTCAAGGTTAATAACGCTCCACTTGAAAAGCTCATCTAGCTCTTCTATACCAGATGAAAACCTTGCTATGTTTAGAAGCTCTTGATATTTCTTTTCCTTTTCAAATAATAGTGGGAATAAAGATGTTTTTGTCTTTTCAAACTCTACTAAAGCCTCTACTTCATTCTCTCCTAAGGAAAAAATAAAGAATATTTCTTTTGAGGATTTTGGAGCAATAGCAAAATCTAAGAAGTAATTGCCTGGGATAAAACATCTTTGCTTTTCTCCAGAAGGATAATGGTCTTTATAAACTGGTTTTTGTTCAAAATTGCCTGCAGGAGAACTTCCGAATACTAAGCAACCTTTGTCAGACTCTACTATCAACTTACTGCCTTGAAACCTTGTTAAGTAACTTCTATCATGCCAATTCTCTTCCATTTCTCTTATGTTAATTCCAATTTCAACCTCCACTTTAATTTTTTCCTCTTTCTCAGAATTATTTTGAATTGTAAGCAAAGAAATGAAAGAGTTCAAATTTTCAGGAACTTGCAAGAATTCTTTTGCTTCAATATTTTTTAGGTTAAAAAAATGAGTCGCATCTATTTCTCCAAATTCAAAACTTTTACAGTTCTCGGGAGAAAGCCAAGTGCCGTTTATTTTGAAACTAAAATAATCTAGAAATTTTTTAGAATCCTGCCACAGGCCTGTCCACTTAGTTTTGA
>JAWBVB010000064.1:0-3414 GCA_039004015.1 Candidatus Aenigmatarchaeota archaeon
AAAATCCTTGAATTTTCTTCCACAGCCTTTTTACTTATGGCTTCTCCACATTCTACTTTGCCTATTTTAGGCCTTTGCTCAAAAAGTTCTACCTCTAACTCTGGCATCAACCTCTTTATAGTTACTCCTGCAGAGCAGCCAGCTGGTCCTCCCCCTATTATTATAACATTACTCATTCTCGCACCTTTTCCTCTATCTGGAAATTACAAACCCCATCGTACAAAAGATACTTATCTCTTTTAATAACAAATTTTGGTCCTAAAATTTGCTCTATAACTCCTTGATTATACTCTGAGCAAATTTTACATATGAACGGTTCTTTGAATTTTTTAACACATTCGCCATACGGACAAGCTATAATATAAGTTCCGTTTTCTTCTTTAAGTGTTAACCCTAAGCACAAAGCAATTATTTTAAGTATTTTAGAAACATTTTCAGGAGTTTTTTCTTTAATTTCAAATATTTTTGCTATTTTTTCTGCATCATTCTTTCCTAATTCTCTTATTTCTCGCAGCAACACTTTTGATACTGTAGTATAGCCTGTTGTTTTAATCAAATACTTAGCAAGAATAGTTATAATGTTACCAGAAGCATAACTAAGAAATTTTATTCTTTCCTCTACGGGTAATTTTTCTTCTAATTCTTTTTTTATTTTTTCAATTTTCATCACTTAGTTTTATCACAAATTAGTATTTATTCCTTACCTTTTTCTATCTCTGGACAATTTAGACATCTTTCTTCATCATCTATCCTTAAACCACAGGGAACGAATTCTGAATTTGTTGCTGGAAATAATCTCAAAGGTAAATACTTAGGGAATATTAAAGAGTTGCTTAAGTTTACTTCAACATGCTTTATTCCAGGCTCAGACCTTATTTGTCTGTTTAAAAAATCTTCTAGTTGAGCGATATCTTTTGCGGCCACGTTTACTATCAAATTGTGGTTTCCAGAAGTTTTTGCAAGATGAAATACTAAGGGACAATTTCTAAGTTTTCTTATTATTATGTTGGTTCCATCTACGTCTGCCTCTATACCGATAGATGCGCTTAACGGATAAATAAGCTCAGAATTTATAAGTGCGCTAACTGTAATTATTTTCTTTTTCATTAATCTATCAATTCTTTCCTTTACAGCAGCTGGAGTTATATTAAGTTTTTCTGCAATTTTTGTTAGCTTTACTCTCCCATTTTTTGTAAGCTCTGATATTATTTCCAGATTTACTTTATCTAAAAAATTTTTAGTTTTCATGAAAATTCACTAAAAAAATTGTAATGTTTAAATATTTAAATTTTACTTTTTAAGGGAAAACCTTAAATATTCTAAAAATTTAATAATATTCCCTAGAAAAGAGGGATAACATGGAAGAAACAATAATCTGCAGGATTTGTTTTGAGCCTATAATAAATTTTCTTTGCACAGATTGTCTTGGAGAAACAATTTCACGATGGCTTTCCATCGAAAACAACAATTTGTTAGCTGAGTATCAAGCATTCCACTTTTTTTTAAAAAATTTTTTTTCGAGTGATGAGCAAGAGTTTTGTGTGAAATGCAAAAGAAAAACAAACACTATTCTTTGCCCCTACTGTTACACTAACGAAGTCTTCTGGTGGATTTTTAGTAAGAATGTAAAGCTAGCAAAAAAATTTACCCATCTTTTCAACTTTGACTTTCTAGGAACAGGTTTTTTCGTTCATGAGAAAACTCGAAACCTTTCTCCAATAATTATCAACGAAGATCAAGAAAATTTAGACGAAATAGGGATTTGTGAGGCTTGTGGACAAGTGGCAGAAAACTTAAAGAAAAAAAATGGAACTTGGCTCTGTGAATCCTGCAGAGAAGAAGATTAAAATAAATGAAAAAATGCTTTTTCTTTACTCTTACGTGTTTACTTCTTATAAACATAATAGTAGCTTCTAATCTCCTGAACCATTTGCTCTATGTTTTTTATTCTTTCGTTCAAAGTTTCGTACTGAGTTTTTAAGCTATCTATATGAGTCAAAATTAGTTCAATCTTTGCCCTTAAATTTTCTATGGAAGAAGGTTCAATGCTTACTTCTGGTTTTGGTAATGAAGGAGGTAGAGGAGGTAATTCGGGAATTTCGGTTGTTATGCTTGCTTTCTTTTTTCTTCTCAAAAAGGAAAAAATTCCCATATCATTTTTTTGGTTTTTCCTGTTAAAATAATTAAGTTTTTCCTAAGGCTTCCTCAGAAATTCCAAAGACTTCTCTAAAGGCAGAATTAAGCTTTTGAATCCAATTATAGCATATTCCAAGGTAACCTCTTCTTACTTTATTATAAAAAATTTTATGATAGAGCCAGAGCAAACCTCTATAAATAGGAAATTGTTGAAATCCTGTTTCTAGTCTGTATTCTGTTCTTAATCTTCCTCCAAGTTGAATAGTTATTCTCCCTTCTTTATTTGGGTCAGAAGGTATTTCAGCTTGCATTATTACTTCGATTAAAGCTTTTGAGCGAGCATCTATCCCTCTATCAACATAGACTCTTACGAAAAATCCTCTAGGATCAGAACTTATATCCCATCTAAAATCTCTTTCCCATAAGTCTTTTGACTCAACTTCTAAAACTTTCCTCAGAGTTTCTCTAACAATCCTATAAGCCCTAAAAGGATCTTTTCCAGCATATTCTATAGTTATTCTACTTTGCGGTGCTAAACAATCATCTTCAATTCTCCAAGTTAAGGATACCATTAAATCACTAACTTGATTTGCTAAGAATATTAAGGAAAGATTTTATTTCCTCGATAAACTTCATCAAGTCTGTTCTACATTGTTCAAAATATTTCTTGCGTGTTCCCTCGTAAATTACTCTATGATAAAAAACCCTAAACATCTCATAAAGTAAACTTCTTTGCCATAAAGTATCTTGAGGGTATTCTGTCCTTAACCTTCCTTCTATTCTTATGGTAGCTGAACCTTCACTTCCAAACTCCTTACTAGGTTTTGCTGAGCCGCTAAGCTCAACTATAACCTGAATAAAAGAAAAAACATCAAGATCTTTTATCATATCAAAAGTAACTCTAAATCTTTCTTCTCCTCTACTCCTATCCCATGAGACATCTCTTTCTTGCAGTTCATGTGGGTCAACTTTCCAAATACTTATGAAAAGCTCTTTTATTTTGTGATAAAGTTTTTGAGGGTTAGGTCCTTTATACTCTAGCCTTGTATAAGCCATTCCTGGGTAAGGGCTTCCAGGGGCTGGTGATAAGCAATCGTCATGTATAACAAGCTTAGTTCTTGCAAATATAGGCATTTTATCACTTTATATTATTTGTGCTTCTAACTAAAAGATTTTAACTTTTTCTCTAAATTTAATTTATGGAAAAGATAATTGCTGGAATTTTTCTTTTCTTCGGAGTTTTACTTTGTTTAGGCGCTTTTGGAGCTTCAAGAAAAG
>JAWBVB010000065.1:0-3361 GCA_039004015.1 Candidatus Aenigmatarchaeota archaeon
AACTGGTTTTTTAGACTTTCCATAGAATTGGGCTTTAAAAGAATTGTAAATTCTTCCTATAATAGTTTCTTCTTTTTCCAGCTTACCTTCTTTAACTATTTCTCCCTTCTCTCAACCTTCATCTTGAACTATTTGTAAAACTTTCTTAGCTATTTCTATTCTTTTAACCCCAAGTTTTGTCAGGATGTAAGTTATTAAATTTCGCTTAAGAGCTTTTTCCACAACTTTATAAGCTTGGTCAAAAGCTCCCTGATAAATTATTCCTTTTGTTGCAACTCCAACTATTTTACTTAAATCTTTGTTTAAAACTGGCAATACTTCTGCTGGTAAGGTTATATAAGGTAATCCTATAAACTCTAGCTTTCCTTTTTTGTACTTAACCTCTTTAACCAAAGGCCACCAAATCTTCTCTTTCATATTAGGCTTACCTCAAACTCACAAAAATTATCACCAACAGCTTTACACTTTCTTTCTTTAATAGAAACTTTTTTGTTTAAAATTGCTGAAAACAATCCAGCAATAATTCCTGCAGTTATATAACATACAGGCTTATTAGATTTTTCATAATACTGAGAAAATGGGCAACCATAAATTCTTATCAAGCTTTTGATTTCTTTTTCAACCTCAAGGCTAATTATATCAACACTACCGAATCCCCAATATTCAAGATATTTTAGAAACTCTTTTATAACTTCTTCTTTTGTTAAGTCTTTTGGTAAGAATTTTTTCCAGTTCTTATAGTAGTTGTTAGCACTTTTTTCACAACTTTTGTAAATTTCAACATTAGCTATTTCTCCTATCGTTTTTAAAATAGCTAAATGAATAGAAATGGACTTTAAGATAGCTCCAAATAATGTTATAAAAGTTCCTATGATGTACATGAAACCTGAGAAAGCGAAGTTTAATTATACAGATTTAGGAGATTTGGAAATTTTGGAATTACCTTACAAAGGTGGAAAAGTCTCTATGCTAATTCTCTTGCCTTCAGAAAATATTAGTATTAGTGTTATTGAATCAAACTTAACAGTAGAAAAACTTAAAGAATGGAAAGAGCAAATGAAAGAAACAGTGTTAAATGCTATCTATCTTCCTAAATTTGAGTTTGAAAAGAAATACTTCTTAGAACAAAATCTTAAAAATTTAGGGATGATAAGTGCGTGTGATCCGGGAAGGGCAGATTTTTCTGGAATGACAGGATGGAAAGGACTCTTTATACAGCATGTTATTCACCACTCTTATGTTAAAGTTAATGAAGAAGGAACAGAAGCAGCTGGTGCAACTGCTGTCATAATGCGGCATGTAGCGTCAGAGAAGATATTCAAGGCAGACCATCCGTTCATATTCGTAATTCAGCAAAGAGATACAGGAAATATTCTTTTTATAGGAAGAGTAGTTAACCCTACAAAATAATTTTAAATCATAAGGAAAAGCTTTTAAATTAAAAGTATAGAAGGATAATTATGGAAGAGGAGAAAATTGAAGAAGTGAATAAGAAGCTTGTTGGAAAAGTAACTCATTACTATGGGAAAATAGGAGTAGCAGTTGTTGAGCTTCAAGATGAGCTAAGCGTTAATGATGAAATAATAATTGAGGGTAAAGTGACAAAGCTACGACAAAAACCTCCCTTATCCATGCAAATAGAACATAAAAACATTGAAGTGGCAAAGGCAGGCGATTCTATAGGTTTAAAAGTTGACGATAAAGTAAGGGAAAATGACTTAGTTTACAAGATTGTTCACTAATCTAAGTAAAAACTTTTAGTTTTTGACTATTTTTTCTATTTTTACATTGCAATACTTAAAGGCTGGTATTTTTGAAACTGGGTCTAGAATAGGGCTAGTTAACTTGTTCACCCTTTCTTCTGAATAATGATTTGGAGCTGCTAATACTCCTTTGCTTACCCTATTACTAATTTTAGCTTTTATTTCAATTTCACCAAAAGGTGAAGAGATTTTTATTATTTCTCCATCTTTAATCTTAAGTTCTTCTGCATCTTCCTTGCTAATTTCAACATAAGCATCTGGTTTAAGCTTATTTAGGCTATCAACTTTCCTTGTCATAGCTCCAGTGTTAAAATGTTCGAACCATCTATGAGAAATTAAAACATAAGGATAAGCATGGTTTAAAGTTTGTGGTCCAACAAAAGAAACAGGATAGAAAATTGCCCTTTTTCCTGGATAACCAAAATCTTTCGTGTATAAAATTTGTGTTCCTTTTGGGTTTTTCTTATCGCAAGGCCATTGTATGCCTTTTCTTCCTAATTTTTTATAGGTTATTCCAGAATATTGAGGAATTACTTTTCTCATTTCCCTAAAAATTTCTTCTGCCGAATTAAAGTTAAACTCATCTTTAAAACCAATTCTTTCTGCTAAAAGTTTTATTATAACCCAATCTTCTTTTGCTTCTCCTGGCGGTTCGGTAGCTTTATTAATAAGTTGAACTCTTCTTTCGCTATTTGTAAAAGTCCCTGTTTTCTCTAAGAAGTCCGCTGCGGGTAGAATTATATTAGCAAGCCTTGCTGTTTCTGTCATAAAAATGTCTTGAACAACAAGAAACTCTAAATTTTTTAAGTTTTCTTCTACCCTATTAGAGTTTGGCAGTGAAACTACAGGATTGTTTCCAATTATATACATACCAATAATTCTTTCAGGAATGGCTTCAATCATCTCATATTCAGTTAATCCTTTGGAAATAGGTAAACCTTTTACTTTCCAAATTTTCTCAAATTTCTTTATCGTTTCTTGAGTTAAGGAAGAATAACCAGGATAAACATTTGGTAAAGCTCCAACATCACAAGCTCCTTGAACGTTATTACAACCTCTTAAAGGATTAATTCCTGATCCTGGCTTTCCAAAATTTCCAGTGAGCAAGACCAAATCCCCTATCGTTAATATATTCTCAACACCATTACTATGTTGAGTCATTCCCATTCCGATCAGCACAGCAGCCTTTTTAGACTTAGCATAAAGCAAGGCTACTTCTCTTATAGTCTTTTCTTCAACACCTGTAATTCTGGAAATATGGCTGAGATCAAACCTTTCTAGACTTCTTTTAAATTGCTCAAAACCTAAGGTCCTTTCTTTAATGAACTTTTTATTCTCCAACTTTTCTTCAATTATAACCTTCATTAATCCAGCAACAAAAAGTATGTCGGTATTTGGGTTAACTCTGACAAAAATGTCAGCTTTTTCTGCAGTTTCTGTTTTTCTAACATCTATAACTATAAGCTTCCCCCCATGTTTTTTCATCTCCAAAATTCTATCGAAACCTATTGGTTGAGTGATAGCAGGATTTACACCAAAAGCTACAATACACTCAGCTTCTTTCAAATCTTCGTAGCTATTTGTCATAGCCGATTTTC
>JAWBVB010000066.1:0-3328 GCA_039004015.1 Candidatus Aenigmatarchaeota archaeon
CCTACCTTAGGGAAAGAAGTATTTTTTCAAATAAATGAAACTGGAAATAGTTTAGAGTTTATTTTTGATCGAAGTTTAACAGGAAAGCCTGCAAACTTTTATGTTGATGATGATTTCTTGTTTTCAGCAACCATAGGCAAAAAAGGAAGTATAAAAATTACTAAAGCCTCCGAAATGGGAAAAGAACTGTTAAAAGCCATAGTTTCAAGGAAAAAAATTAAAGTGATCGTTTAATTATCTCATTCTTAAAAGAGTTAAGGTATGACTATGGGTTTAGAGTTTGTCAAAACTTTTGCTCCTTTTTTTGTAAGTAAAACATCATTTTCTATCCTACAACCTGCAATTCCTTTAACATAAATTCCTGGCTCTATAGTAAAAACCATTCCTGGTTGAAAACTTATTTTTTTGATTTTTTCCCGCATCCTTTTCAACTTTTCCAATTTTTTCTTGCTCATTTTTTTTCTGAAATTTGGTTTCCCTATTGTTGGCAATTCATGAATTTTCTTGCCAAGACCATGACCTAAGGAATGACCAAGCTTGAAACCTTTTTTTCTCAAAAAAGAGTTTACTTTTTCATGCAATTTCCAACAAGGCATTCCTACTCTTATCGATTTTATCGCAATTTCATAAGCCTTTAAAGTTACTTCAACTATTTCTCTTTCTTTTTTACTTATTTTTCCTTTTATAAAAGGAACTGTCACATCAGATTTGTAACCTTTGTAACATGCTCCAAAATCAACATAACCTAAGCCTTTTATTATCTTATTAGTTGCTCTCGGTTTAGGATGAATTTTTGCTGCTCTTTTACCGCAAGCAACTATTGTTCTAAAAGAAAGAGTTGCTCCTTGCTTTCTTATGTTTCTTTCTATTCTTCTTCTTAGTTCTTTTTCCGTAATTTTTTCTTTTAAAGATTTTTCTATAATTTTCAAACAAGAATTAGATATTCCACAAGCTTTTTTTATAAGTTGAATTTCCTTGTCTTTTTTAATTATACCCATGAATAAGTACCGTTTATTCTCCCCAATCTTCTCCTTCTATTACTAATTCTTTCAGTTCAATTTTTTTATACGGATTGCCTTTTTCATCTAGCAGCTCTTTGACCACTATTTCATACTCCAAACCACAATCTGGACAAGAATAAATTTCACCATTCTCAACATCTTCTTCAACCTCTATAGCTTCACCACAATCTAAGCACTGAAGCTTGTACTTTCCTATTTTTCTCAACTCCTTTGTAGAAATTGGACGATTTTCTGAAAGTGCTACTTTATTCAAATAATTTTCCATATCAATTTTTTCTCACTCAAAATTAAAAAACATTTCCATTTTTTCATCACAAGTTTTTTATCAGTAGTATAGAGTAAACTATTCTTCGTGTTTTTTAAATCTAGTGAGTTATTTACCACTAATAGTAGTAAATAATTTATTTATTGTAAAATTCGAACTTTTTATTTCTTTGAGAAAATGGATAGAAAACTAAAAAAGGATAACAAAACAGGTAAATGTCATGGAAGTAGAATGTTCGCTGATTTAAAAGATGATAAAGCTGTAGAAAAAATTTTAAGGAGATTTGATGCAGTTGGAATAAACTTACAGAAACCAATCGAATTCGAGAAGAAACCTTGGTATCGGTATGAATATTCAAATGTTATAAACGCTGTAAGTGAAATGTTAACCTTCTATATCCCTGTTGAAGTTAAGAAAAAAATTGAAATAACTATTGGTAAAAACTTAAGCTCAGGTGACCGGTTATTATTAAAAATTAATAGAAATCACTTATTAATAGTAAAGTTATCTAAAACATGCCACAAGTTTTGTATTTACTATAACAAAAGAAAAAGCCAAAAATTATGGAATTGAAAAATCTTCTATAACAAAATTTAGGATCCTTAAAGTAGCTAAATACGAAGAGATTATCGATAAAATGATTGATGACTATGAAAAGGGAGCGGACATTCCTATGTTAGAGTCACTATATCCTTTTAGCGAAACTTATATTCGAAAAATCTTAATAAAAAGAGGTATAAATATACGTTCGCTTTCTGAGCAACAAACTATAAAGCATCATGGACGTCTCCCTATCATTAGGGATGGGTTATCAGAAGGGAAATTGAAAATAATATTTGCTATGTTGGGTGACAATATAGGAAATATAAGATCAAAAGGTTACGGAATCGGAATAATTGGAGATTTAGATTTTATAAAAGCATTTGTCAATATTTTTGAAAAAGAATATGGGATAAGACCATCCATCTCCAAAGTTAAAAATATAAAAGCATTCAGAGCTATTTTGAAAAACAAAAACATATATAATGACCTTAATAAATATGCACAATTCGGAGTTTATGATTGGAAACTCTTAGATAATACTCTTGAGTTCGTAGAAAAAATGGACCCAACTGAGTTAGGAAGAAGTGTATCTTATTTTTGGGAAGCTGAAGGATGTGCAGTTATAAAAAATAAAACAATTGAAGCAACATCAGTAAATTATAATGGCCTTAAACAAATTCAAAAGATTATGAATCTTTTACAAATTAAAACTTCGATCACTGGTCCAAATTATACTGCAAGTTCTAATGGATTATATACATTAAGAGTATCTGGATTAGAAAATATTAAAGCGTTTAGGGAAAAGGTTAATTTTGTAACCCTAAAAAAGAGAAAAGAAATTGAAAAATTATTAAATTCCTATAAAAAATTTGTTAAAATTCACACTTTGGAAGAATACAAAAAAGCATTCGAACTTAAAAATAAAGATTTTAAACTTAAAGAAATATCAAGTGCTTTGAACATATCCTTATCTACATTAAAAACTTGGTTTTACGAAGGTATTAAGCCTTGTCATCCAAGTCTACGAGCACGCCATCTTTCATAATAAGTTTATTGTCAGCATATAATCTACTTCCTTCTTTTCTCATATCTTTGAAGAAATCCCAATGAATTGTGCTATCATTCCTTCCGTTAAAGTGCTTGTTGCGACCTAATGCGATATGAATGGTTTTTTTAACTTTTTCGTCAATTATTATTAGCCCGCCAGTAATTTTTGCTTTTGGGTTTGTTCCTATAGCAAATTCTGCTATTCTATCCTTATCGCCAGAAGCGTTTTGCATAACTTCCTCAAAACATTTCTTCCCTTTTTTTATATCATATTCTACAACCCTTCCTTTTTCAAACCTGAACCAAACTCCTTCTACTTGCTTACCATAATGCCACATACATGGTAAATCAAAATAGATTTCGCCGTTAGCTGAATTTTCAACAGGAGCACAAAAAACTTCTCCTTCTGGCAAGTTAATGTAGCCAAAATTTTCTTTCTCAATTATTCCGC
>JAWBVB010000067.1:0-3270 GCA_039004015.1 Candidatus Aenigmatarchaeota archaeon
ATAAAAATGAAGCAAGAAGCTTGTAAGGCAGCTGTAAAAGCAATGATAAAAAATGGTTTGAGACTTCCTTTCAAAAAAGCTTACAAAAAACTTATGGAAACCTATTTTAAAGTTGGGATAGAATCAGACAAAGCTTTTGAAAAATTTTTGGAAAGCCAAGGTTTTTTGAACGAGAAAATCTTAGCGGCTGGAATAAATGCTTACCTTGAGAAAAAAAACAAAAAATTCCTTAAACCTTACCCAAAGGTTAAATCTACTCTTAAAAAGTTGAGAAAATTTGGCTAAGACTTGTAATAGTTACAGATGCTCCTAAGGCTTAAAGCTTATCAAAGAGTTTTGGCTCTAAACTTGCTTTTTCTTTTCCTGTATCTTCTTTCCCGATAAGAAAATCAAAATAATCATTAATTCAAGAGCTAAACTTGCTTTAAAAAATTGAACTTAAGCCAGAAGTTCTTTTAGTTGGGGATTCTACAGAAAGAGGCATAAAGCCAGCGAAAGCTTGAATCAAAACAGTGCTTGCAAAGTATGAACAAGAAAGAAAAGAAAGAGAAAAGGCAGATTGAAATTAAAAGCATAGAGGAATTACTTAAAATTGTCCGACAATTTTTTTTATAATTTTCTCTTTAACTTTTAATCTATTTGAGCTCAGCATATTCCCCTCTCATTTTTTTACCCTAATTCTATTTAACAGCCATTCTTTCAATTTTTCAGCAGTTTCTCTCGAAACACCATCGATGTGTAATTTCATTTGCGAAATAGTACCTATAGTTGAAAGATGAACATCATAAAGTTTAAAAATTCTATCGAATAAGTCTTGATGAACAAAAACATTTTGAACCTTTTCGTAAGGAATTGTTACTTCAGTAATTTTAATTACGCCTTTTTTCAAGCTTAATATTTCTTCGTTATCAGAATAGCTATAACTTTTGAAATAAAAAATTTCATAAACAAGCTTGGTTAAGAAAAAAACAAGAAGAAAAATTGGAAGAAAGCGTAGTAATAAACTGCCCCAAAATTGCTCGAGCGGATAAATAATAGAAGTTGCGATAGCTAATGCCACAAATAGCCGAAAGGTTGAACTAACACTTTTTTTCAAAATTTTTCTTTTCTCCAATGGAAATTCCTTTCTTAAAGATTCGGTTTTTAAATTTTTTATTCCACTTTTTTCAAGAACGAACTCTCTAATTTCTAACGCATCTTTATAGTATAAATTTGAAATTATGTTTAAAGGATATTTACTCCTTCCACCTACATAGCCTAGACCTTCGCCAGTTTCTATTACAATTCCTCCAAACTCTAGAATTCTATCAAAAGGACCTCTAAATACTGAAACGTCTTGGATTTTTTCATAAGGTAAATTCACAAAATTCTTACTTAAGAATTCTCTTCCTATAGAAACTACATCTTCTAAAAAGCTTAATCTAAAAGAAATTGTCTCTATAAAAGCGTTTACCAAGGAAAATATAGAAAATACAAAAAAGCTAAAAAATAACTGAATCATTAACTTATTAAGAGAAATCCCTAGAGAAAAAGAAATTATAAAACCAAAAATCAGAAAGAAAAATAAAAGTAAGATTACAACTAAAGTTTTCTTTACAGGGTGAACTCTGTACTGTTTGGAAAGAACTTTGCTAACTTTAGGTCTAACTTCTTCTTTTTTACCGATTTTTGCCTTAGCTAATAAAAAGTGTTTTATTTCTGCTGCTTCTTCTTTTTTGAGACAAGTTAGTAAACCAGACCTAAGTTTTGCCAGAGTAAGGATAGTCAAATTCTGTATGCCGAATATCCTTTCTGTGATAAATTGGTGTTCTTGCACATCTTGAATTTCAGAATATAGTATAAGAGCCTGCTTTTTTGCTATTATTCCACTTTTAATTAAAATACCGTTATCTCTCAACTCATAAGATTGAACTTTAAGGTGCAAATAAAACACAAACACTCCTATCAAAAAAAGTAAGAGGAAAAATTCTATTAAAAAAAGTAAAAGGAAATGAAAAATGAAGGAAAATATGAAGAAAAACCCAAGAGGAAATATTAATAAAAACAGAAAAATGAACGAATGACTTAAAACTCCTCTTAAGCAATCTGGCTTATAAACCTTTTGAGTTAGCTCAACCATAATTTCACTTCTTGCTCTTGCGTATATTTTCGAGTATTATTTCTCTTATCGCTTCTGCATTTTCTTTATTTACTCCGTCTATGTGAGCCTCTATTCCTGACATAAAAGTTGCAGTAGAAACATGAACGTCATAAAGTTTGAAAATTCTATCAAAAACATCTTGGTCAACATAAACATCTTGTAGCTTTTCATAAGGTAAAATAGTTTCTGTCGGTGCAAAAACACCTTTTCTTATGACTAAGAAATCATCTTTTGCATCATAAAAGTATCTTTTAAAGTACTCTCTCTGGTACAAAAATTCTACGAGTGGAAAAATAGCAAAAAGAAAGTCTAAAATAAAAAGGTGATACTTAAATGTTTCAAAGAAAAAGAAGTGAAGCCAAAGTGGTCCTATAAGGAATAAAATACAAGCCGAGAATGTTGCTTTTACAGTTTTTTTGATTATCTTTCTTTTCTCTAATGGATATTTCTCGATTGTTGTTGCCATTTCTTCTTATATTTATTTAGTTTTTAAATAAAAAAACTTACTTTTATAATTCTTGAAGCTAAAGAATAAAGGTCTAAGCTATTTTTGCAAGAGAGTTTTTACAGAAGAAGTTTTATGTTTATAGGCTTAAGAGAACTTTTCGAGAAAATTTAACAGCTTTGATTCCCACTTTCCTAGCACCTTCCATTTCCTCTTTATCATGCCCTACCAACAATGCTTCTTCAGGCTTTACTTTGAAATATTCCAAAACTTTTAAGTAAGATTTTGGATTTGGTTTTTCATAGCCAAGCAAATGGGAAAGAAAAAGCTTATCGTAATGCTTTCCTTTCTTTAAGCCAAGCCTTTTAAAAAGTTCTAATCTCCATTTTAATGGGTGAACAGTATCTGATAGAATTGCTATTTTTATTCTTCTTAATTTAATTTTCTCAAGAATTTTTTTCCTGTTCTTGTAAAGCTTTATGTATTTTAAGTTTATTTCCTTATCTTTCTTAAGCCACTCATCAACTTTTGAAGTTGGAATTCCAAGTTTTTTATATACAATCTTGTTAGCTTTTCTCAAAGAAATTTTTCCAGAGGAAATTTTAGGATAAAGCTTTATCCAAATTTTATGTTGATTTTCAAACTTTACTCCAAAATTTTTCAAGAACTTATCATATTCCCTCTC
>JAWBVB010000068.1:0-3146 GCA_039004015.1 Candidatus Aenigmatarchaeota archaeon
ATTTTGAAAGAGAAATACCCTGAACTTCTAGAAAAATGGCAGAGAATATTTTTTGAGAAAAACGATTACTATAAAAATTTGAAAGAAAAGATAGAGGAAATTGCAAGAAAAAATAAGATGAAAATTATTTTTTGTTACTAGTTATTTTTACACCTTCTCCAAAAGCTTCTTCATCCTTTTCTCCAAATTCCTCTATAACTTCAGAAGTTTTCATATCTCCAAGCCTTTCAGCGCAATCTTTACAAATTGTTACAGTTTTTTTTGTATCTTCATCACCAGCGCTAAAGACCATTCCCCTTTTTCCACAAATGGAGCATTTACCCTCAAAAGTAGCTGAAAGTTTAATCCTCATACTTAACTTTTGCTTTCTATACTTAAAAACAAATCTTTTAAATTTTAAATGGCAATCTTATTAATGAACTAAAATGGTAAAAATGTCCAACAGTTTAAAAACTATAGTTCAATTTTCGATAGGCTATAGATGCGGTGATGAATACTATCAAAATTTTATTCCTTATAGTGGTGGACTTTGTGATGTTGTAAAAGGAATAGCTGAAAGAACTCCTTATAATGTTATTGTATACACAAGAAGAAAGGATAAGCCTTGGGTAAACGAAAATGAACTCGGTTTGGATAGTGTAGTGAATTATTATCCTGCTCCAAATGTTAGAGTTATAGGAGTGCCTGCAGTTAAATTATTGAAGTGGGAAGAAGAAATTCTCAAGAACCTCAATTATCTTTACATCATACCCATGAATGAAAAACAGGAAAGAAGGGAAGAGATAATTAGGGAAATTGATTATAACGCAACCATACTAAAAAGGTTGATTAAAGGTTATGATGGAATTAAAATTGATAACAGTGGAATTATAATTCATGCTCATGATTGGCTTAATGCTGCTTCCCTTTATTTAATCAAAAAGCATTATCCAAAAACCAAAACAATTTTTCAAGTTCATTTAAGTAGCGAGAGAAAAGATTATTTAGATACAAGGCTTGTTTATGAAAAAATTGGGTGTGAATTTTGTGATAGAGTTGTTGCAGTTTCAAATTCCCAGGCAAAAACACTTTCTCTCCATAATTTAGACGAGAAAAAAATAATTGTTATTCCTAACGCAATAGACACAAGGAAATGGGCTCCCCCCTCGACTGAGCTTGAGTTTAAGGAAATAGAAGAAGTTAAAGCTAAGTATGGAATAAAAGGACCTTATATCCTTTCTACAGGAAGGTACGTTGAAGAAAAAGGTCATATTCCACTTCTTCTTGCTTCTTCGATATTTCTTAAAGAGCATCCAGACTTCTACTTAGTCATAGCAGGTTTTAACGGAAGTAGAAACCTTTATAACTTGTTAGAAGAAAGAAGGAGAAAAATGGAAAATAATATTAGGGAAAGAATAATACTTTTCCCTCCAGAAACAACTTTAAATGAAAGAGAAGAGATAAGGCTAAACCAAGGTTGCGAAGCCTATGCTTGTCTTTCCTACTTCGAAGCTTTTGGTTTAGTTGCTATAAAGGCAATGGCATGTGGTAAGCCTGTAGTGGCAAGTGATATACCTACTTTTGAAGAAGTCGTTGGAGATTCAGGAATAAGAGTAAAAATTAATTTAGAAGAAATTGCCGATGGTTTAGAAAAAGCAGTAGAGGGAAAGAATTATTATGGAGAAAGAGCAAAAGTAAGGGTAAAAGAAAGGTTTTCTTGGGATGTTATAGCAAAAGAATATAAAAAACTTTACGACGAGCTTTACGAAATGTGAAAGCGAATCTATATTCTGTAGAATGAAAAAATATTTATTTACCCTTGTTTCATTTTTTCTTTAGAAAATAAAAAGGGTGGAAAAATGGCAAAGAAAAAGAAAAAACCTTGCTAATTTCTAAAACTTTTTCTTCCTTTTTTATATTTTTATTTTACATCCTAATTCAAAAATTTCTTTGTTCATCCCGAAATACTTCTCTGGAATTACTCTTCTAATTCCCTCAAACAAGCTTTCCCTTTTTAGAGGGATTAGGTTTGAGCAACTAGCAATCCCCAGCATAAAAATATTTGCTCCTGTCGCATTTCCGTACTCTTTTTTTAAGGTTTTGCTTGCATCCACAAAGAAAACTTCTGAAGAAAATTCTTTCAAAATCTTTTTTATTTCCTCGTTAGAAGGATATTTTTCACTAAGAGCAGAAGAGGAAATAGGAATTATTCTTTCAGAATCTATAAGAAAAACTGTTTTTCCTTTTGAACCATAAACACAAGCTCTTAATGCTTCTAGAGGTTCTAATCCAATTATCAAATCAGCTTTTCCTACTTTTACTATTGAAGAATAAATCTTTTTTCCAAACCTTACATGGCAAGGGATGCTTCCACCTCTTTGAGAAAGACCATGAAGCTCTGAAGTCTTTACATCATAACCTTCTATTAGGGCAGCCTCTGCTATAGTTAGAGCTAAAGTTAAGGAGCCTTGACCTCCTATTCCTGCTATTACAAGGTTAAACTCTTTCATTCTTTCACCCTTATCGCATTGTAGGGGCAAACTTGGAAACAAACCGCACAACCAGTACAAAGCTCTTCATCTATATTAAAACCTTCTTCTTCCTTTTTAATAGCTGGACAACCGAACTCATTTAAACAAACTCCACACTTTGTGCATTTCTCCTTAGAAATCTCAAACTTAGGAATTTTTATACCTTCTTTTTTCTTATCCCTTACAGCAAGTAACTGACAATACCTTCTTGCTATTATAACAGAAACCTTATCCTTTTCCAAAAACTCTTTAATTGCTTCTTCCATTTCTTTTAAATTGAAAGGATCCACAACCTTAACATTCTCTACGCCACAAGCTCTAACCAAATTTTCCAATTCTATTGCTTTTGTTTCCTCGTTTAAACCAGTTTTTCCTGAACCAGGATGTGGTTGATGACCTGTCATAGCAGTTACTCTGTTGTCCAAAATTATTACTAAAGGATTTGACCTGTTGAAAACCATGTTTATAAGAGCTGGAATTCCTGCATGGAAAAAAGTAGAGTCGCCAATAAAAGCTATTGTTTTTTGGTTTGTTGCTTTTTTTATTCCATGTATAACTCCTTCTCCTGCTCCCATAGAAATTATAAAATCTAAGGTTTTCAAAGGAGGTAAGATTCCAAGCATATAGCAACCAATA
>JAWBVB010000007.1:0-11255 GCA_039004015.1 Candidatus Aenigmatarchaeota archaeon
AGCCCCTTCTATATTTTCTGTATTTATCCTCTGGTGAATACGGCGGAGGCAAAGGCAAAATAGTTTTTTGATTGCATTTTGGACAGTTTTCCTTAAAAGTATAAACTTTACAAGAAATACATTTTCTCATTTTCATTTTATTAACCTATAATTTCCTTCACCTTCTGCTTTCTTAATTTCCTTTATAGTTTCTTCTAAGCTCTGGATAAGTTTTTTTTCCATAGCTTTTGGGTTTTTTCCTTCTATCTCAACTCTGTAACGAGGGGCACTTATATACTTAACTTTTATTCCCTTTTTTTCCAAGTTCAAAAGTATTTCTTTTATTTTCTTTATTCCTTCACCGTCATAACTTTTTAGCTCCAGTTCAGCTTTTACCTTAATTTCCTTTTCCTTAAAACTCTTTTCTATAGCTTCAAGTAAAGCTTTTGCCCATTTTTCCGGAATACCTTTTTTGATAAGAATTTCAGGCGATTTTCTTGCTTCTTCAAAAGCAACAAAAAGTTCACCAAACTTTTCTTGAAGCAAAAATCCAACTTCTTCATAAGCCTGCTCTAAAGTTTTTCCAAGTTCTTTAGCTACTTGTTCTAAAATTTTTTCTGCTCTCTGCTCTTTTCTATAAGAGTTCATCTTTTCCTTCTTTTCCTCTTCGCTAACCCTTTTCAAACTTAAGTTTACAAATTTTTTCTGGTAATCTATTTTCACAACTTTTGCAACATATTGCTTGTTAACTTTAACAAATTCTCTAATGTCATGAACCCATTTTCCACTAACCTCAGAAACATGAATCATTCCTTCAGCTTCAGGGTATTCTTCAAGCTTACACCAGGCAGCATAAGGTGAAATTCTTTCAACAGTACATAAAACAAGTTCTCCCCATTCAGGTAAGCCCTTTCTTCTTGGCATTCTTTTACCTCTTATAAATTGGTGAACAAATAATTTAACTTTCTTTCTTAACTTTTTAATTTTAATATAAGTGAATCAAAACTCAAAACCTTTTTAGTAAAATTGATTTCTCGTTCGAAACATGCAAGAAAATGAGGAAATTCGTAAATTTAAATAAACAAAATAATTCTTCCACTAATTCATTCAGCAAGAATTTCATGACCATTAGTATTGGAAAAAATTCTAAAAGTTAGTAAGAAAAAATTAATTTTTTTATGTTTAAAAAAATAAGTCTCAAATTAAGATGAGAAAATGACTCTTGTGGTAAAAGAAAAAAGTGATAACCCATTGCCAAATGAAATAGATTCAATACTTCGAGAAATTGAGAGTAGTGTTTATGAACCACTCGAAAATGTTATGAATGATAAATTAGTAGCAATATTGAGGAATTATGAAGGGTTATTTACTAATGAAAAATGTGTGGAAATAGTTATTGCAAAAACTGTTCCATCTTACTCTTATACTACAATTTTACCATCCCTAGTTATTAATGATAAAGAGTACGTAGGTGTCGAGGCGTTTGAGATGTTAGAATCCATGAATATAAAGCCCGAAGATTATCCTCGCTTGCTCCAACACAAACCAGTTAAACTTAGGACAAGCCCTGAGTATTATCCTATTCTGCAAATAATCGATTGTAGATGCAATTGTGGGCAAGGAATAGTGAGATTTTCTATTCCACAAAAAGGATTGACTGGATGGCCGATTGTATGCTATAAACTAGATTCAGAAAATAGAAAATTAATTTATTCTAACCCAGCAAAACCTTTAGAGAAAATTAGAGTATTTGAGGAAAATGAGTTTAGGATAGTAAGTTTAGAGAGCAGAAAAAATCTTGTTCTTAAACTTCTAGAATATGCTGCTGATGAATGGTTAAAAGAATGTAAAGAATTTATTGAGTTGATGGATAATTACCCATAGTTAATCTATTTTAAGAAGAGACTTAACTAATTTGAAAAATGTAAATCCTTTTGTTATCATTTTTTTCTTGAATCCTTAACTATAACAAAGCCAAAAAATATGAGAAGGAGAAAAAGCAAAAACTTTATAAATAAGTTGGAATGCAGGGGCTGGGATTTGAACCCAGGAAGGCACTAAGCCGCAGGGTCCTAGGCATGGCAAGTTCTTAAACTTCCTGCCCCTTTGACCAGGCTTGGGTACCCCTGCATAATTTAAATTCAAAAATCAAAATTAATAAATCATTCCATCCTTAAAATTGACCTTGTTATTCTACCAAAATAGAGAAAAACTTAAGAAATTTCTTGATTTACTTTATCAAAATTTTCTACAAGAAGGTTGATAATGTTGATGTTTTTCTCAACGCAAGAGTTAAAACTTATAGCAAAATTAAAACAGGATAAGTTATCATCTTTCTTTTCTTTCCTAAAACAAGGAAGCCTTATTAATAAATTTATTTTATTTGTGAATGCCCCCGCCGGGATTTGAACCCGGGTCTCCGGCTCGAGAGGCCAGTATCCTTGACCGGGCTAGACTACAGGGGCCTTATTTATAAGTTCGCCTCCTTTTATAATTTAACTCAACCACATTAATTTCTTTATCTGTAATTTATTTATGAGAGTATGGTTGAGCTAAAGAAAAAAGTTTTCAAAACAATTTCAAAATACAAGCTAATCGAGAACGAAGACAAAATTTTTGTTGCTTTAAGTGGAGGAAAAGACAGCGCTACTGTTTGCTTTCTGCTTTCTGAATACATAAGGGAAAATAAAATAGATTGTGAGGTAAACGCTTTTCATTTAATTCTTGGCGATTTCATACCAAAAACTGTTCTTAACACAGTGAAAAAACAGGCAACTATATGCGAGGTTAAACTTAAGGTTTATGATGTTAAAAATTTTGGGATAGATTTCAAAAAATTGACAAACTTAGAAAGACCAATTTGTAGCTTTTGCGGAATAGTTAAAAGATATCTTATGAACAAAATTCCAAGAGAGGAAGGAGCGACGAAGCTTTGTACAGGCCATAATGCAGACGATTTCTTGGTTTTCTTCTTTAAAAATATGCTAAGCAAAAACATTTTTTGGATTTCAAAGTTTTTACCTAAGCTTGAAGGCAAGAATAAGCAATTAACTAGAATAAGACCTTTGTTCTTTGTTAGCCAAGAAGAAACAAAAGAGTTTTGTAAGAAAGAAGGAATACCTTTTGTTGAAGAGGATGTTTGTCCTTATGTAATCCTTAAACAAAAAATGGACAGAAAAAGAGAAAAATGGTACAAGCTTATTAAAGAAATTTCAAGGTGGCAACCAAACTTTAGAGAAAACTTTTTAGAAAGCGTAATTTCAGTTGCGCAAATTTTAAAAAATAACTTTCCTGTTGAGTTAAAAGAGTGCGAAATCTGCAAAGAACCAACAAGCATGAGAATATGTAGCTTTTGCAGGTTGAAAGAAAGAATAAAAAGGGAGTTCTGGTATTTGAACAAAGAAGCATTAAGCAATGGTACCAGCTACGCAAAAGACAAAAAAACAAAATATTTCATGTTTTGAGTAGAATTTTGTAAGTTCCAATTATTTTTTAATTGTACGCAAAATTTAAATACTTTAAAGTTTGTTTTTTTAAACGATGAAACAACAACTAATAAAATCTAAGGAGTTAGTAGGTGAGGGTATAATAGCTTCTTCAGGATATGCATCGGGATATGCTTTTATTGCTAACGATATTCAAGAAGCTCTCACCAAGAAATTAAATAAATATTCCTATGTGCTGGTCTCCAAATACACTACCCCTGACCTTCTTGTAGTGATGTATAATTCAAAGGGAATAGTAACCGAGATAGGTGGAGTTACTTCACATGCTGCATATGTAGCTAGAGAATTCTCCATTCCATGTATAGTTGGAGTCGAAAATGTGACAAGGAAAATTAATGATTTTGATGAGATTATAGTAGATGCTGAAGGGAATATCCAGGATATAGGTAAGATTTATAAAGTGAAGAAGTTATGAGCATATACCCAAGAGTTGCTATAAAAGGAAAAACGAAAAATGTACACTTACATATAAGAATAAACAATCGTCTCAAGGAAAGAATCGATGGAATTATTAGATTAAAGATAAAAAGACCATTTGGGAAAATAGATATTTTTGAAAAAAAGGTTCATATAGAGCCTAGTTCATTTATAAACGAGTACTTTGTTTATCCCATTATGAATAAACCAGTTGGAAAATACTATGTGGACGGAAGGTTTTACTGGAAAAAGATGTGTGTGCAATCAGAAACTTCGAAAAAAGATTTTTTTGTGATAAAAGAGGTGAATAGATGAAAAAGAAAAAGATAACATGTAGGTTGTGTGGATAAAAAATAATTTCAAAAAACTTTTTTATTAATCATTTTGATTTTTTCTTAGTGGTTATATGAAGCTACTTCAATGGGATGTTACAGGCAGATGTAACTTGAATTGTAAGCATTGTAGACGAGGTAACGAGAATAAAAATAGTGAACTTTCTTTTGGGCAGGGAGTAAAATTACTTAAAGAAGCTAAAAAGCTGGGTATAGAAATTTTTAACTTTTCTGGAGGAGAACCTTTCCTAAGAGACGATATATTTCATTTTATAGACATGGCATCTAATTTTTTTAAGGAAGTCGTGGTTACTACGAATGGAACGCTAATAACTGAAAAATTAGCCCGTAGACTTTCCGGATATAAAAATCTAAGGTTGTCTATCAGTCTTGATGGTTATGGGAAAGATCATGATAGATTTAGAGGTACAAAAGGTGTTTTTAGAGAGGTGGTAGATGGTTTAAAATTTCTTAAAAAAAATAACATAAGATTTTCAGTTAAATTTACATTTCAACACTTACTACTAAACCGTTTAAATTAGTTAGATTAGTGAAAAAATTTAATGGAGAATACATTACTATCAGATCTGTAATACCTGTCGGTAGAGCAGATACCAGTCTAATGGTGGAAATGCCAGAATATATCAAGATTGTTAAAAAAACTATCAATATAGGAAAAAAATTAAAAGTAAAAGTTTTTTCGGATGATCCTATTTTAATTCCTTTGTTCCCACAACTTATAGGTGAAACATCCGAATCTATTAAAAGTTTGTATGCTGGATGTGGGGCAGGTGATAGTGCTGCTTATGTAGACGCTTCTGGTAATGTTTTTCCTTGTGCTTACGTACCTATAAAGGCAGGAAATATAAAAACCTCCTCTCTATTAAAAATTGTAAAATATTCACGAGTCTTTAACTTACTTAGGAATAGTAGAGAAAAATTGAAGGGAAAATGTGGTAGTTGCCAGTACAAATATGCATGTGGTGGTTGTAGGGCGATTGCCTTAAGACTATGTAATGATTTGTTGGCTGAAGATCCTAGGTGTATTGTGAAATGACAGATTACATTTCAAAAAAATTATCTAACAGAAGTCTAATGGAGATTGTGGAAAACTGTAGGAAAGCGTTAATTAAAGGCTATTTAGACGATGCAGAATGGGAAAAGGAAGGTATATTGAGAGTAATTAGAATGAGGGATTTTCAACAATTTAAACGAGAAAGGAAGGAGGCTAATGAAAGGTATGATAAATTTTGTGAGGAATTAGAAAAAGTTCTACCAGAAATTGAAAAAATAGTAGCCCCAATAGATAGATTAAAACACTTATATGAATTTTACAAAAAGGCTTTGGAGTATGATGGTAAAAGAAGATGGTACGATAGAGGTCTAAACGATCAGTATGGCGGTCAATTTCAAGAAACAATTCTTATTTATCATACAAACTTAATGAAAGATCTTCTCAAAAAGATAGGGAGAGAAGATCTTCTTTTTGATATAATTAATGGGTATGAGTTTGATTCATTTAGAGTAGAGATGATGAAGGATTACATTTCTTTTCTGTTCAAACTCCCCGATCAAATTAAAAAGAAAGTAGAAATAAGTATAGAAGACATCAAATCTTTAGAGTCAGATTTAGCAAAAGATATGAAAAAATTGGCTGAAAAATATACTCATTCAAACTTAGAAAATGTTCTTCAGAAGTTAAAGTTATATCAGATGGTGATTGGAAAGGAAAAAGAAATTTTAGAGGATTTAGAAAGAAAAAGGAAAGAAAGAGTAATTAAGAGAAAAAAAGCTATAGAGGAAATCAAAGGAAGTCTGCAAAAAATTGGTAAACTATCTTATTTTGAGCAACTATTACAAAATATCGACGAACTGACTTATTATAATGTTTACGAAGATGAATATAGGCACACACAACTCAAAGAATTAGCGGATTATTTCTTAAGGGAAGAGGTAGCTAAAATTCTTTTTGAAATGGGTGCTATTCCATCGCCTAACCCTATGGATTACCCACAAAGATATCTTTTAAAAAAAATTGAAGAAGTCTTAGGACTGAGGAAGAGAAAATGAGTGTTTATCTTGTTTATGCTTTCGATTACCCTCACAATTACTATTGTGATTTTATTCTTCGGTACGAAAAAGTTTTAGAATTATTGGAGGAACATCCAGAAATAAGTAAACAGTATAAAGTGATAAAGCCAGGAAAATTAGAAATGGAACAACTCAAAATTCTTCATGATGAATTTTACCTAAAAAGGTTAGAAGAAATCAGTAAAAAAGACGAAAAAATTAGGGAAGCTCTATTAATTGATTTGTTGGGTGTTTCTGGAACACTTTCTGCTTGTGAACTATCTCTACAAGAAAAAGGAGTAACATATCATTTGGGTGGAGGTTTTACACATGCTTCGAAAGATAAAGAAAGTGCATTTGACTACTTAAACGATATTGGTATTGCTGTAGAGTGGTTAAGAAAAAAACACGGGTTGAAAAAAATAATGATAATTAATTTAGATGTACATCATGCAGATGGAATACAAAAGTTATTTTATCATGATAGAGGAGTGATGCAAATTTCTTTTCATGGTTGGAATATCTTCCCCGGAACTGGAGACGTAAATGAAATAGGAGAGGGTGAAGGGAAGGGCTATAAGATAAATCTTCCCTTTTTAGCTGGAACTAGTGATGAAACATATCTATGGGCAATGGATGTGATAATTCCAAAGTATTCTAAACTTTTTAAACCAGAGTTTATTATTTATCAAGCAGGTGTAGATTGCTTGCTCAGAGACCCTTTAGGAAATCTTAAGCTGACTTTAGAAGGAGTATATGAAAGGGATAAAAAAATAAGAGATTTTTTTAAAAATTCCCCCCTTGTCATAATTAGAGGAGGAGGTTATAATAATGAGTATTCACCAAAAGCTAATTTAAATACCCTTGCTTGTTTTGCAAACTTACCTATAGTTTACAAGCATGGTAAAAAGATTTCAGAACCAAAAAAATGTAGAAAATGGGCTGAGAAAAAATTAGAGGAATTAGAGAAATTGTTAGCAGAATATTGGTGAAAGGATGAAAATTAAAGACATAAAATATTCAATTATAAGTATTCCTTTTAACTACTCTATCCAACATGCAAGAAAATCATTTTCGTCAACTGAAAGTGTCATAATCGAATTACACATAGATGAGTATGTGGGAATAGGTGAATGTTGTCCCCGTGAGTATGTAGGTGGAGTTTCGCTTAACCAAGCAGTTAACTTACTTAAAGAGTTGAAGAAAAAATTAAAGGGACTACGTATAAACAGTTCAAAAGAACTTCTAAAGATTTCTGATAAAAAACTGGGAAAATACCCTCATTTAAAAGCTGCTTTCGATATAGCTTTTGTTGACATTTACTGTAAAATAAAAGAAATGTATCTTTATGAGTACTTGGGAGGTATAAAAAGGAAGTGCATAAAGTATGATGCTGGAGTACCTCTTACGTCCTCTGAAGATACTTTAAATTACGTTAAAAGATTTTATAACCATGGGGTAAAAAGGTTTAAACTTAAAGCCGATAAAGATATAGATAATTTAGAAAAAAAAGTAAAGATGATTAAAGATAACTATCCAGATGTTGAAATAAAGATAGATGCTAATTCTTCATGGGATATAACTACGCTTAAAAAAGCATCAAATAAGTTGGGGAAGTGCGAAATTCTCCTCATAGAAGATCCTATTGATATAAAAAAGTATAAAGTTGAGGAAATAAAAAAGATCAAGAAAGATGTATCCATACCTCTAATGGCGGACGAAAGCTTGATAACTTACGAAGATGCGAAAAATTTCGTGGAGAATGAAATTTTTGAATGGTTTAACTTAAAACTTTCAAAAAACGGTGGTATACATTCCTTATTAGATATCTATACGTTAGCAAACAAGAGCGGAGTCTTACTTCAATTCGGTGCTCACTACGGTGAATGTGGAATTATCGAGTCTGTAAGAAGACAGATAGGGTGTTGTAAATTATCTTTTAAGTTTTTTGAGGGAGCAAATAGAATTTTGCTGACTGATGACATTGTGAAAGAAGATTTAAAATTGAAAGATAATTTAGTGGCTGATTTGTCCTATATCTCAACGTATGGATTGGGTATTAATTTAAAGGAGACGATAAAATGGAACTAAGAAAAGCTAAGCCCGTAGAGTTAAAGAAAATAGTTAAGATTATGATTGAAAGTGGGGAATGGGATGGATGGAAACTTTCATACCTACACGAAAATTGGAAGATTGCGATGAATCATCTTAAAAAAGTAATAGAAAATGAAGAGCTTGGGTCGTTTTACGTAATTAATCATAAAAATAGAATCGTGGGAGCTGTCCCATTAGTAAGAATAGGAGTTAAGAGTTTATTTTTCACATGTGCTGGTTTGATAAAAAAGTATGAGAAAGAAGCGATGGAACTAATCGAGAGAGATTTATTAGAAATCCTACCTTCCCAGTATAAAATTTTAATGAATTACGGTAGACCTACTTCAAATGGAGCGGTACCAAAGTTTTTAGAAGAGGAGTTTGGAATAAAGAATAATATGATGATGTTTAAAAGATACGATGAGCTTCCTGAATTTCTCAAGCAATCTATAAAACTTTCGCCTCCTTATTTTTATGTTGAAAAAATAGTTAAAAAAGAAGGAACCCTTCCCCAAAAATTTCTTCCACCAGAAGTTTATTGGAAAAAAATTGAAAAGCTTATAAACTCAGAATTTGTGGAGGCTTTTGATCTAAAAGAAAGAACTAAAATAGAAAAAATTTATAAAGAGTACAAAATGAATTGCAAAGTAAGAGTTGTAGGAAGTGGTAGTTCATTGACACTTTTTATAAACTATCCGTTCGGGCTTACACCATCCGGCTATTTAAATGCTGTATATTTTTTAGGAAAAAATATAGAAGACAGAAGAATAAAAGAAGCCGAAAGTTATTATTTCTCTGTTCATCGTAGACTTCTAGGTTTTATTAAAGAGGATTACTATCATTTATTTAAAAAGAAAGATTTTACCATAATCAAGTTGTTACAACAGATTTTCTATAATATCCCAGAAAATCGTAAATGGAGAAGAGAAATGTTCTAGGTTTACAAAAAATAATTTTAGACTCTATTTTTGAGTATAACTCCATTTAAAAGAATCGATTACTCATTTTAGAAGAAGAGAGTGGGCTCGGAGGGATTTGAACCCTCACTACTGCGTTTCCTCAAATTCCGAAGCGCAGTCGGCTATCCAGGTTACCGGACGAGCCCTTAATTATCAATTTATTTTTGTGATTAAAGAAAATTTAAGGATAAATTCTGTTTATTAACCTTGGAAAAGGAATAGCATCTCTTATATGCTTAAGCTTGCAAATCCACATTATAAACCTTTCTATTCCCAAACCAAAACCAGCATGCGGTACTGAGCCATACCTTCTCAAATCTATGTACCATTCATAATCTTTTGGGTTAAGCTTTTCTTCTTTTATTCTTTGAAGTAATTCTTCTAAATCATCAATTCTTTGGCCACCGCCAATAATTTCTCCATATCCTTCAGGAGCAAGCATATCTGCACTCAAAGTAACTTCAGGTCTTTTTGGATCAGGCTTATGATAAAAAGCTTTAACTTTTTTTGGAAAATGAGTTAAGAAGAAAGGAACGTCAAACTTGCTAGCTAACCTTTTTTCCAAAACCCATGTTATGTCATCACCCCATTTAATTTTAACCCCATCTTTTTGGAGAATTTCAATTGCTCGGTCGTAAGTTATTCTTGGAAAAGGTGGCTTAATCTTAAGCAAGTCTTTAGGATCTCTCCCAAGTTTCTTTAACTCTCCAGGCATTTCATTTGCAATTGTATGACAAATATGTGTTATGAATTCTTCTTGCATTTTCATAGTTTGTTCCAAATCACAAAATGGTTCTTCAACTTCAAGGTGCCAAAACTCTGTTAAATGTCTTCTTGTTCTTGACTTTTCAGCTCTAAATGAAGGAGCTACAGTAAATATCTTTCCTATACTTGAAATAGCAGCCTCAGCATAAAGCTGCCAGCTTTGAGTTAAGTAAGCCTTTTTTCCAAAATAATTTACCTCAAACATTGTTGCTCCTCCTTCGCAAGCAGCTCCTGTTAGGCTTGGTGAATGAAATTCTTTATAGCCATGAGAAAGGAGCCATTGTCGAGCTATTTCTAGAACTTTTGATCTTATCTTAAGAATAATTTGCATTTTTTCACTTCTTAGCCATAGGTGTCTGTAATCAAGTAAGAATTCAGGTCCATGATATTTTTTTGCGATAGGAAATCCTTCCAAAGATTTGTGGATAACTTTAACTTTTTCAGCAACGATTTCGTACCCCCCAGGTGCTCTTGACTCTTTTTTAGAAATTCCTTCTATCTCGACTGCTGATTCCAAAGGTAATTTTTCTAGTTCTTTAAAAGTTTTCTCATCAAACTTTTCTCTTTTAATAGTGCATTGAATAAAGCCGGAACCATCTCTCAGTATGTAAAATATTATTCCTCCAGAACTTCTTTTACCATAAAGCCAGCCTCTAAGAAAAACTTTTCCTTCTTTTCCTTTTTTCATCACTTCCTCTATTTCGATAAAATCCATTTCTATCACTTTTTATTTTTATGGTATAATTGAATTTTTATACTTTGAGTTTTTTACCTTATTCAATGAGCTAATTAATTGCTACTACGGTTTTAATTTTACTTCTTGGAATTAGCAGCATTAAGCTTGCATCGTAAAAAGAACTAACCAACAAGCGTATCTTTCTAACCGATACCAAAAACCAGAAGTGGGTCTTAAATTTTTAATCTTTTTAAATACCATCTACACTTAGCTATTTCTAAAAACTTCTCGATAAAAAATTCTCCTATAACTCTTATAACTTCTTCTATCTTACTAACAGCTTTCATTTTTGTTAAAGAGATTAGCATCTTCATCACCCGTAAACTTGTAAGAATTATCCTTTAACTTTTTTCTTAAAGAGGTAGAAAATAAAATTCTTTAGCAATCGTCAAAAATA
>JAWBVB010000069.1:0-3110 GCA_039004015.1 Candidatus Aenigmatarchaeota archaeon
CACGCAGTCCTAGATACAGCAAAATGGTTAGAGAAGCAAGGTTTTGAAGTCACTTATTTACCTGTTGATAATCATGGTTTAGTTAATCCTAGCGATGTTAAAAAAGCTATTAGAAAAGATACAATTTTAGTTTCGATAATGCATGCAAACAATGAAATTGGAACTATAGAGCCTATAGAAGAAATAGGAAAGATTTGTTTTGAGCATGGAGTCTATTTTCATACAGATGCGGCCCAAAGCTATGGAAAAATTCCTGTTGATGTTAAGAAGATGAATGTTGATTTGTTAACTGTAAGTGCACATAAGATTTATGGACCAAAAGGAATCGGTGCTCTGTTTATAAGGAAGGGGGTTAAAATTGAACCATTGCTTCATGGAGGAGGGCATGAATTTGGTTTACGCTCAAGCACGCTTAACACTTCAGGTATAGTTGGCTTTGGGGCTGCTGCTGAAATTGCAAAGAAAGAAATGAAAAAAGAAAGCAAAAGAATAGAAAAGTTAAGAAAAAGGCTGGAAAAAGGAGTCTTGAAAATAGAAAATTCTCATTTAAACGGACACCCTGAAAAAAGGCTTCCAAATATAGCAAACTTTTGGTTCGATTTTATAGAAGGTGAAAGCCTAGTAATGGCTTTAGATATAAAAGGAATAGCAGCTTCGACAGGAAGTGCTTGCTCTTCTGAAAGCTTAGAGCCAAGCCATGTTTTACTTGCTATAGGTTTAAAGCATCACCAAGCTCATGGAAGTCTGAGACTTAGCTTGGGAAGGTGGACAAAAAAAGAAGAAATAGATTATGTTCTTGAGGTTTTACCTCAAGTGGTAGAAAATTTAAGAAAGGTTTCTCCTTACAAAGGGAAGTGGTAGTTTGAAAATAGTCAGCGCTTGCTTAGCAGGAATAAACTGCAAGTATAACGGAAAAAACAACTTAAACAAAAAAGTTCTAGATATGGTAAGAAAGGGAGAAGCTATTCCTGTTTGTCCTGAACAACTTGGAGGTTTGACTACCCCAAGAGAGCCTGCTTATCTAACTAAAAGCGGAGAATATGTTTTAAAAAACAAGGCAAAAGTTTTTTCAGAAAAAGGAGAAGATTTAACAAAATTTTTTGTTAAAGGTGCAAGAGAAGTCTTGAGAATAGCAAAACTGTTAAGAGTAAAGGAGGCGATTCTTAAGGCGAGAAGTCCTTCATGCGGTTTTAGAAAGACTTGGATTAACAAGAAAGTTAGAAAAGGTAATGGAGTTACTGCTGCTTTGTTAAGTAAGAATGGAATAAAAATTTATACAGAGGAAGATTTGAATGAGAAAAATTAGTTTGCCTTATTCAAAAGAAATACTCAAACATTTTAAAAATCCGAAAAATTTAGGAAGAATGAAAAATCCAGACGCAATAGGAGAGGCAGGAAATATTCTGTGTGGTGATGTCATGAGAATCTATTTAAAATTCAAAAAAGATTCAAAAGACAAACTAAGAATTTTTGACATAAAAGGAGAGGTTTTTGGTTGTGTAGTTGCCTTAGCTAATACTAGCATGCTCACAACAATGGTTAAAGGAAAGACTGTAGAAGAGGCCCTTAAAATTGATAAAGAAGAATTAATTAGAAAGCTAGGAGGAAGAAAGAAAATACCTCCGATAAAAATTCATTGTTCGATTCTTGCTTTGGATGCTTTACATGAGGCAATCTATAACTACTATAAAAGTAAAGGTTTACCTATTCCAAAAGAGCTTGAAGAAAGGCATAAATTAATCCAAAAAAATTTGGAAAATATAGAGAGAAGACATAAGGAATTTGTTGATATGGAGAGAAAAATTTTGGAATAAAGATTTTTATTAAGAAATCTAAAATAATTAAAATGGAAGTAGAAAAAGAACTTCAAAAAATAGCAAAGACTCCTAAGCTAAAAAAGCTAATAAACCTTTTGCTTAAAGATAGAGAAATAGACACTTTTCTTCAGCAAGCAAATAATCTTGCTATCTTAAGGTTGGGCTACAACGACCATGGAAAAACTCATGCTGAAATTTCTGCTTTAAATGCTTTAAAAATTTTTGAAATTCTTTCAAAGAAAGGTTTTAAGCCTAATATAGTAACGGAAAAAGTTGGAAACGAAGAAGATGCAAAAATTGCCATGGTTTTAGGAGCTTATTTGCATGATATTGGTTGTTCGATTTGTAGAGAAGGACATGATTTGATAGGAGCGGTAATAGCTTATCCTATAATTCAGAGAATACTCAAAAAGTTTTATAAAAAAGAAAAAATGGATAGAATTGCCTGCTTTGTTCTTGAATCAATAGTTTGTCATATGGGTTATCAAGATGCAACAAGTTTTGAAGCAAGATTAGTAGAAGTTGCTGATTCTACTGATATCACAAAGTGGAGAGCTAGAATTCCTTTTAGTGTAGGAAAAACTGATATTCACAAATTCTCTGCCTTAGCAATAGAAGAAGTAAAATTTTTGGAAGGGGAGAAAAAGCCTTTGAGGATTGAAGTTACTATGGAGAATCCTGCTGGAATTTTTCAAACAGAAGAAACTATGCTTAAAAGAATAAAGCATGCAAGGTTTGAGGATATAGTAGAGGTTGTAGCAAGAATTAAAGGTGAAAAAGAGTTAAGGTATTTATAGCGTTTGAATCAATTTCTTTTTGTGGAAATGAAACCAGCTTTGCTTATCATTGACATGCAAAATGATTTTAAAAAAGGAAAGTCAGAATATTCTTGCGAAATGCTTGATGAAAAGCTAATTAAAAGAGTGGAAAATCTAATAGAATTTTGTAGAAGCAAAAAGATTCCCATTATTTATACTCAGCATACTATTAGGCCGGATAAGAGTAATGCAGAAATAGGAGAACCAGAAAATGTTAGAGCTTGTATAGAAGGTACAAAAGGATGGGAAATAATAGAGGAAATAAAACCTAAGGACAAGGACATAATAATAAGAAAAGATAGGTTCGATGCATTTTTTAAAACAAATTTAGAAGAAATTTTAGAAGGTTTAAATATAGATACTGTTATTCTCTGTGGAGTTTTAACGAATAATTGTGTTAGGGCTACTGCAGAAGGAGCTTACCAAAGAAATTATAAGGTAATAATAGTTTCAGATTGTTGTGGAGCAACTAGCT
>JAWBVB010000070.1:0-3097 GCA_039004015.1 Candidatus Aenigmatarchaeota archaeon
CCTTCCTGAGATTAAGGTTGGACAAACCGTTAAAGTTATTAAAATCAACTTGCTTTCGAAACAAACTCAACCCCCTCCAAGGTATACTCAAGGAAGTATAATAAAAGAACTTGAAAAAAGAAATCTTGGGACAAAAGCAACTAGGGCAGAAATTTTGCAAACACTTTATGATAGAAAGTATATTTTTGGGAAGAGCATTCAAGTTACTAAGTTAGGAGAAGTAGTAGCAAAAACTTTGAAGGAGTTTGTCCCAAGTATAGTTAGCGAAGAATTAACAAGACATTTTGAAGAAGAGATGGAAGAAGTTTTTAATGGAAAGAAAAAAAGAGAAGAGGTTGTAGAAGAAGCAAAAGAAGTCTTAAGCAAGATTCTAAAAGAATTTAAGAGCAAGGAAGAAAAAATTGGGAAAAAATTACTCGAAGGTTTAACTCTTTCCAGACAAGAAGAAAGAAGACTTGGTATATGCCCAAACTGCAAAGGCGAACTAAGAATACTTTTTTCAAGAATAAGTGGAAAACGTTTTGTTGGTTGTTCAAACTATCCAAAATGCAAAACAGGCTTTCCTTTGCCTTTGGTTGGGCAAATAACTTCTTTAAACAAGAATTGCGAAGTTTGTGGTTTGCCTATGATTCAAGTCTGGAGGAAAGGTAAAAGACCTTTTAGAATGTGTATTAACCCTAACTGCAAAACAAAAGAAAGTTGGAATAAAAATAAAAGCTAAAGCTCAATCATTTCTCTCCTTCTCAAATCGTAAAGCATTCCTTGAAGAATTCTATCAATATCCTCCGAAGAAAGTTTTACTGTTAGTTTTCGCTTAACTAATTTTCCAACTTTTTGTTTTGTAAATTCCGTTGTATCCTCTATAATCTCTGTGAGTTACTGGCACCATTCTTTTGACCAAGCTTTTAATTTCTTTTGTTGGAGTTTTAAAAGAAATAGCTGCCTTCATCACATAAAAAGCGATTTGGTTGCAAACATAAACTTTTTCCGGTTTATAATCGTGACTTTTGTTAAGAATTAATTCAAGGGTTTCTTTTCCGAGCAAACTCCAATAACCATTTCCATTCTTACATTTATTGTTTCCGTTAGGCTGATAATAAGCTATTCCTCGCCAGTCAAGCAGTTCAACATTATCGGTTTTTATTCCAACTCCAGCCCCTATAAGATTAAATTTACAAGACAAGCATAAAAGAAAAATTAAAGTTTTAACGCTTTCGTCAACGTAAAGGTTTCCGTCCCAACTCATCCAGATTAAAATTGAGAAAAATAATTAAAATCAAATTTTGTGAAAGAAAAAATATTTTTAAAAACAAAAAATTTATTTTTTTGTCGAGAAAAAAATAAAACGTACCACCTTCTCTTAAAAAAACCAAAACTATTTAAAGCTTTCTAGAGTTTTATCTCAACGTCCTTCTTTTCCTCTTCTGCAACTTTAAATAGTTCTACTGGTGCAAACTTGAAAATATCTGCAACAAATTTATCTGGAATAGACTGAATCCTTATGTTGTAATTAGTTACAAATTCATTATAAAGTTCTCTTCTGTCAGCAAGCTCGTTTTCTAGACCAGAAATTCTTGATTGCAACTGCAAGAAATTTTCATTGGCTCTTAATTTTGGATAATTTTCTGCTACTGCAAAAAGAGTCTTTAGAGCAGCTGAAATCTGGTTTGAAATCTTTATTTTTTCACTTTGAGTAGAAGCTTCTGCCCATCTTGTTCTTAACTTTGTAATTTCTTCAAGAACACTTTTCTCATATTTCATATAACTTTTGCAAACTTCTATAAGCTTTGGTAATTCATCATGCCTTTGTTTTAATATAACTTCTATGTTTGCCCAAGCCTTGTCTACGTTTCTTCTTAATCTTATCAAACTGTTATAAATAGAAATTATGTAAACTAAAACTCCTATACCAATCAAGCCAACTACTGCTCCGATTATTATTTCAATTCCTATGCTCATCTTTTAACCTAATTAAATTATAGTAAATTGAAGCATAATAAAAGTGCGTACAAGCAACTTATTACTAGAAGAAATCCTCCTACTAGTTCACCTACCATTTTTAACTTAAGCCTTCCTATAATTTCTTTTTCGCTTCTGTCAGAAATATAATATATTTCACTCTCTCCTTTCTGTATCATAACATCTTCGATTCCTTGTTGAGCCCATCCTTCCTTTACAAAAGGATTATCACCCGCAAACCCCATTATGTAAAGCTTATCATTAGGTGCAATATGGTATTCATAGAACCTCATCTTTTTGTTTATGCTAAAAATTCCTTCATAACTTATCTTGTTAGCAGAAAGATATTGCTTCAAAGAATCAGGAGGATCTTTGTTAATTCCTGATTGAAACTGAAAATCTGTTGGTATGTCAATTTCAGCGTTTCTTGGGTCGATCAACACCAAACCAGTATCATCCTTAAGGTAAAAATAGTCTCTTTTCTCTTCCTCTTTAATGGTTACCCAAGTTCTACGCTTCCCTAAACTTCTTTCTTCCTGGACTATACACCTATAATATACACAATCCTTGTTAGTAAACGGGGCTTTAAAGATTCTGTTACTAGCAGGAATTACTTCTCCACAAATTTCAACTAAACCCATAGCTATTGATCTAATTTTTGAGGTTGGGATATCTTCTATCAACCTTTTTCTCTTGAAAGTTTTAAAAGAACTTAGAAAAAGAATTATACCAAACCCTAAACCAAAAATACCAAAAACTAAAAGTCTAGTATCAGGCATAAATATAAATTGAATTTTTTGAGCTAAAAATTTGAAAGTAGCAAGCTATTGTTTTCTTTGTAGTTTACTCTTACTTTGAATTCAAGAAAATCAAAAAAAAGATGAGTTATTTTTTTCTTCTTGAAAGGAATAAGGTTAAAACTAGGATTATAACTACAATTAATCCTAGGATAAAACTTATAGCATAAACTGGGTTTGAAAGTAAGGCAAAAAAGCCTGTTATTGAGGAAGTTGGCACTTGTGTTATTGCTTCTTCTTTTTCTTCTCCCATCTCTTCTATCGAAGGTAATGTTTCACCTTCGCTTTCAGGAATTTGAGGCTGCTCAGGAACTTCTTCTTCACTTGGTTGAGTTTGACTT
>JAWBVB010000071.1:0-3069 GCA_039004015.1 Candidatus Aenigmatarchaeota archaeon
TGCCAACAATACTTTCAAACTGCTTTAAAAGAATCCCAACAACAATTTCACCTTCTCCATAAAAAGTTTTTACTTTTCCTTTTTCGTCTAGGAGTAAGGGCGATCTCCTCGCGCAAATTAAAGCAATTTTTTCACCAAGAAGCTCAGTCATAACTTCTAGCATTTTATTTAAGATTTTAATATAAGTCTTTCTTTCCTTCATTGTTTTTCACCAAAAAAGGTTTTAGACAAGCTTCTCGATTTTCTTTGCCGCTTTTTCCATCTCAAGGAGAATAAGTCCGATGTTTGCATTCTTTCTTAATAAAGCTATAAGAATTGCCTCTTCTCCTGCACCTATTGCTACGTATTGTCCTTCTGAGGCGTTAACTATTACTTGTTGAAATTCACCTATTTCCAATTCTTTTATTGAAGTTTCTGAAGTTCCAACTATTGCAGCAGTCATTGCAGCTACTGCTCTTGCGTTTACTTCACTTGGTAAACCACTTGCAATTAGTAAACCATCTCTTCTTACTATTGCTGAGCCTATTATATCACCTATCTTCTCTAATTCTTTCAAAATATCTTCAAGTTCTTTTTTTTCAACCATTTTCCCACTTCAATTTAATTAAATTAAATTGTTTTTAACTTAAATATTTTGTCAAACAAGAGTCTTAAACCTTCTTCCACACCTTCTTTTTTGACCGCACAAGTTCCTATAACATCATCAAAATTTAAAATTCTTTTAATTTCTTCAACATTCAAAGCTCCTGGCAAATCTTGTTTGTTTGCAAAAACCACAAAAGGAATCTCATAACCTCTAACTTTTTCGAGCATTTCTTTTGCCCTTTCAAAAGTTTCTGGCTTGGTAGAATCAACAACAAGTATTACTCCCCAAACATCCCTTGCTAATATTTTTAATATCCAATCAAACCTTTCTTGACCAGGGGTTCCAAAAATATCACAAACTAAACCTTTTTTCTCTATATAACCATGATCTAAAGCTATAGTTGTTCCAAGCTTGTCTACGGAAACAGCTCTTTCTGAAAGAGAATGTATAACACTAGATTTTCCAGCACCAAAAGGTCCTGTTACCAGGATTTTTGGAACATATATGTTTACTCCGGTCTGTGTTATTTGGAATAAAATCTTTGGCGAATCATCGTATTGAAAATAATTCATCCAAAGCAGTTTTTTCTCTAAAGTATCAAGCTTAATAACACTATCCATAACCTTACATACTTCTTCTATTTCTTCTTGTGAATAACCCCAATTTGTGAACAAGAAAAAGCAAGTAGTCTTGGTTTCTTCGAAAACATCTTTTAATTTTTTAATTCCTTCTGCTATTTTTTTTGCTCCAACACCCATAAAAACTTCTAGACAATCAAAAACAGCTGTTTTTAAACCTTTTGTTTCTCTTAAGGCTTGTTCAAAAAGTTCTAAAGTTTTTTCCCATGCCTCTTCTGGTCTTGTTACAAAAGTCTTTAAAACATATTTTGCATCACTTTCCTTTTTAAGAGTAAATGAGATGCAATCAACAAAAACTATATCCTTACATTCCCATCCATGTTCATAAAAATTTTTAAGAATCGATTCTGGAACTTTTGATGTAGTTAGATAAATTCCTCTATCTCCTTCAAGAATTCTTGTTGAAAGAATATGTTGGGAAAAGCTTGATTTATCTATTAGTGTGCCAGTTAAGAGCAGAACAGATGAATTTGACTCTACACCTCCTCCCAAAATTTCATCAAGCTTTTCTATTCCGGTTGAGATTTTCATAAAATCACTTTTCAACAACTATACCTTTATCTGTTATAGAAAATCTTAAAGCTTCTGACGGAAGCCTAGTATCTTTTAACCTTCTTACCCACATTAACCTTTGTGTATAAGCAGTAGGGTCAAAACCTAACTCTATTGTTCCGTCTGTTAAAGCTTCTAGAGTTACAAGATCTCTTTGATCTATAACATCTTTTTCTATAGTGGAAATAGAAGTTATTTTTGAAGACTTCAACTTTGCAAACAAAACCGAGGAAAATTTCGCACAAAGGTCTTTTGGAACATATAAGTAGAGAGTTGAAATTGCATCTATACAACATCTTCTAAGGTTTTTGTCTTGCAGATCTTTTATTGCTTGGGAAATCTTAATGTTAAATTCATTTAAGTCAGCTGGGTTGTTTATTATGTATCTATCTTTTTCTATTCCTCCAACTTGCCACGAATAAACATCTATAAAAATTATGATCTTTCCTTCTATATGCCAACCAAACTTTTCCATACTTTTTTTAACCTCCTCTGGTGGGGCGTTGAAAAGAATATAAATAGCGGATTCGTTCTGAGTTAAACCTTTGTAAATAAACTGATTGCAAAAAGTTGTTTTTCCTGATCCTGGAGAACCAACTAATAATACAGATGAAAATTCAGGGATTCCACCTTCAATTTTTTCATCTAAATTTTCAATTCCTGTAGGAACTCTCATCTTCTCTTTTATTTAATTTTGTTTTTTATTTATAAAAACTTATGATTTCTTTTCCTCGTTAAAAGATTCTACAGAGCCCTTAAGCTTAACTTCTATTTCTGTTAGATCTTTTAAGATGTTAACATAAACTGCTTTTAAATCTTCTTCAGAAATTTCTTGTTTGAAGTATTTCTCCCTTAAAGTTGCTATCATAAGTTTAAGTTCTTCGTATCTTTTTTTAAGTTGAAAAATTTCATAAGCATTATAAAGGACTGTCACTGAGCCTATAAGGGTAAATATTACTCCGATAAGAGAAGTGACTATTATAAAAGTAGGCGCAAAAGGTTCTATCTCAACCCTAAAAAGATGAGAAAGAGCTATGAACTCTAAACCCAAACAAAGAGCAAAAACATTTACTGAAACTTGTCTTTTTGGGTTTGATAGCCTACCAAAATAAAAGATTAAAAGTGAAGCAAAGCTTAATCCAACAAAAGAAGCAAAGTTAATGAAAGTCATCCATCCAAGTTCCATAATTAAAATTTGTTTTCCTTATTAAAGAATTATCTCCTTCTCTTTGCTTTTTTTACTCCTTGCCTAATTCCTTTTTTATTTCTTTTATCACACTTGGTAATAACTCT
>JAWBVB010000072.1:0-3065 GCA_039004015.1 Candidatus Aenigmatarchaeota archaeon
AAAAATTTCTTTAAACAAAAGTGTTGAAGGGATTTTTATAAACAAAGATAAGCTTGTAGTTTTTGCCAGCGAATCTTATTTCTATCCTCTTCCTTTAAGAGAGGAGAGAGGAGGACTAATTCCTTATTATCGTTACACCCCAAAAACTTACATTTATGTTTATGATGTTTCAGATAAAGCTAACCCAAAAGTTACAAGAGAGGTCTTCCTTAATGGAAGTTATTATGACTCAAGAATGATAGAAGATTATGTTTACATTATAGTTAACGAACCCTTACAATTTTATGAAGATGAAATAGTTCTTCCTTCAATAGTTGAAGGTAGTAAGATTAAAGAAGTGAAAGCTGAACAAATTTACTATTCACCTACTTTTGATTATTCTTATTCCTTTACTAATGTTATAGCTTTAAACACACAAAACGATGAGGAAGAAATAAATGTTAAAACTTTTCTTATAGGAGCTACTCAAAACCTTTACGTTTCTCCAAGCAACATTTACATAGTCTATACTAAAACCTACAGCATTTATGACTTTTATGAAAGAATAGTAGAAGAGGCAATCTTGCCTGTAGTTCCGCAGAAAGCTAAGGAAAAAATAGAAGAAATAAAAGAGCTAAACGTTAGTGTTTACGAAAAAATGGAGAAAATAGAAGAATTGATTGAAAGTTATACACAAACTCTTAACCCTGAGCAAGCAACTTCTTTCATGAAAGAACTACAGAGTAGGTACGAAAAAGTAACAGAAGAAATAATTAAGGAATTAGAAAAAACAATTATCCACAAAATCTCGATTTCTGAAGGAAACATCGAGTATAAGGTTAGTGGAAAAGTGTCTGGAAGTGTTTTAAACCAGTTTTCTATGGATGAATATAATAATCATTTTAGAATAGCAACAACTTCAAGCTATGGGAGAGAAGTTTTTAACAACATTTATACATTAGATGAAAACTTGAATGTTTTGGGGAAAATAGAGAATATAGCAAGGACTGAAAGAATCTTTGCTGTAAGGTTTGTTGGTAATAAAGCTTACATGGTAACTTTCAGAAGAACCGATCCTTTATTCGTTATTGATTTAGAAGATGAAACAAACCCAAAAATTCTTGGTGAGCTTAAAATTCCAGGCTATTCTGACTACTTACATCCTTATGATGAAATTCATTTAATAGGGATAGGTAAAGATGCAGACGAAGAAGGAAGAGAACTAGGAGTAAAAGTTTCTTTCTTCGATGTTAGTGATTTCTCTAATCCAAAAGAAGTTTCAAAAATTGTTATAGGAACGAGAGGAAGTTATACACTTGCTTCAAGAGATCATAAAGCATTTTTGTTTAGCAAGTCAAAAAACTTGCTAGTTATTCCTGTTTCTATAGCAGAGGATTATGTTCAAAAATGGCAGGGAGCTTATGTTTTTAAAGTTACGGAAGATGGAATAAGTGAAGAAGGAAGAATTAGCCATACAGAAAAACCTTATGATTATGAGTATGAGGTAAAGAGAGCCTTGTACATAGATGATATACTTTACACCATTTCAAACAGAATGATAAAAATGAATAGCCTAGAGAATTTGGAAGAACTTGCCAAACTTGAAATTTAGCTACTAAAATATTTTTTCAAACTTTTAACAGCTTTCTCTTTCTTTTTCTCAATTTTTGCAATTTTTGCCTTTAATTTTCTCAAAAGTTTTAGAGCTTTTTTGTGTTTTTTTATAACTTTTTTCTTCTCTTTCTTCCATCCTTTAATATATTTCTTAAGTAAAGGAATCTCTCTTTTCAAATCCTTAATTTCTTGCTTGAGAGCTTTAATTCTAGCTTTATTAGAAATTATTTTCTCTCTTGCTTGAGAAATTTGAGTCTTGAGTTGGGCTAAGTTATTTCTTGCCTCTTCTTCAACTTTCGAAACTGAAGAAAATTTTACTTTCAAAGGTTTAAGTTTGGTTAAATACTTTTGAATTCTTTTTAATTTTTTGTTAGCTTTCTTAGAATACTGAGGTAAAATTCTTGCCTTGTATGATTCAAGCTCTTTTTTCAATTCTTCTTCAATAGCTTTTGCTTCTGCCTTTTCATCCATATTTTTAATTTGTAATTTAATATTTAAAACATTAAGAGTTAGGATATAAGTATTCTTTAACTGTTTTATACATTCTTGACACTTCTTTTCTATCTTCAGCAGGAACTACAACCCTTACCACCCAAAGATGATTAGGTATTTTCTTTTGGTAACTTAAAAAATCACTGTTTATGTCTGAAAGTTTTTGAACTTCTTCTCTATCTGCAGAAAATATTTTTGGGTCTTTTGGTTTTAGTCTTTCTGGCTGTGGAGTTGTAGAAATTATTACATCAGTAGTTAATTCTTTTGAGAGTTCTTTTTCTAACTCTAAGATTTCTTTAAAATTTCTGTCCTCAACAAAAATTTTATTTACATCTTCTTCTGGAACTTCTACTATTGATAGTGGCTTGTTACCTTTTCTCTCAAAGTAAGAGTAACCTTCAACTTTAAACGTAACTGCAGTTTTGTAAAGATTTCTTGAAAGAATTTTTTTTGAACAACTCCTTGCTTTTGCCTTTTGAACTTAAAAGCGTATAATCTACTTCATAATCCCTCATTTCCTTCATTTTCTCTAATTCTAAATAACCTTGTGAAATAGCATCCCATATAGCTCTTCTCATCATGGATGCTTGTATCAAACAAGCTTTTCTCCAGTAAATCGTAGAATGGGCAACGTACCATGCATGAATGAAGTTTGTTACCAAAGCTGAGCCCTTCTCTTCTATACAAAGGTTATCATGCCTCTTCTTGCTTTAACTTTAGCTAACGCTGCTTCCACTTTTGATTTGTACTTAACAAAAGCCTCTTCTGACAGATATTGCTTTAATTCTTCAACAGAGTACCTATAATCTGTTGGAGAAAACAAATCAAATATCGATACTTTTTCTTCGCTCATTTTATCACCTAAATTTTTAATCTTTATACACAATATTTTTTGGTTTTATTATTACTTTCCTTTCTCCTTTTTTTACATAGCCCAACTCGTAGACTTCTATATTAGAATTTCTTCTAACTACTTTTCT
>JAWBVB010000073.1:0-3054 GCA_039004015.1 Candidatus Aenigmatarchaeota archaeon
AGTTTTTTAAGCATTTTGAAAATCAGTAAAACTGCTACAATCAGAATTATACCATAGAGCAAAGTTTTATCCCAAGTATAGCCTGTTTCTATTGCTGGCTTAAGAAGAAAATCAAGGTAATCGTAAAAGTTAGCCATATAATAATTTACTTAGTTAAATTATTTATTAGGAGATAGAATGAAAAGTTATGCTATACTTTTATTTTTACTTGTATTTGTATTTCTCTCCGGCTGCACTCTTCTAGGCCAACAACAGCCTACAGATCAAACTAAGTATAAAAATGATATAATAACAGTAGAGCATACAACCATTTCAAATTCAAACCCATATCCAGGAAGTACAACGTCTGTACAAATTATCTTAAAAAACAACGGAGATAAAAGCGTGGATAATGTTAGAATAGAATTCGATAATATAGTAGGTTTAGAATTGAAAGAACTTCAGTGCGAAGAAGGTATTAGAGAAGATAGCAGCTGTGTTTTTAATGGTTTTGGAAGTTTAGAGACAAGAATCATAAAACTTACGCTTAAAGTTCCTGAGCATACAATAAAAAATCCTTTTGTAGAGTATGAGATAAGCTATCCTTGGAAAGGATATAGAGAAGCAAGAATACCAATAGTTAACGATATCTCTGCAACCCCCAAAGCCAAGTTTTCTCAAACTCCTCCTTCTCTAGGGCCAGTTCTACTTGAGTTTGAATTTCCTGCCCAAAGAACTACAACCATAGATAAACAGATAATCAAGGAGTATTGGGTGATAAGTAACGAACCCTTTGAACTGAAAATAAAAGTAAGATATGTAGGAACTGTTACAAATTATGAACCTATAATGATATCAAAGTCCGATTTTGCTATCAACCTTAATAATAATTTTGAAAAAGAGCCAAACCTTTACTGCGAATTTGAAGAAGTTGGTAACAGCCTTTATCCAAAAGAAGATTTGAAAGTTCCTGCTGAGTTAATTTGCAACTTAAGGCCTCTTGTTATCTCAGAATTTGAAAGTATAGCACCAATTTCTGCAGAATTTTCTTATACATTTAAGTTTAGAAGAAAGGAAGTTTTTACTGTCAAAGAAATCTTAAGATAAAGTTTAAATCAATTCAAACTAATTTAATATTAGGAGATAGAATGAAAAGTTATGCTATACTTTTATTTTTACTTGTATTTGTATTTCTCTCCGGCTGCACTCTTCTAGGCCAACAACAGCCTACAGATCAGCAAAAAGGACAAGCCATAGGTGTAATAATAAAAAGTTTTAAACCAGGAGAGTCGAAAATTTATGCTGGTCAAAGCGTAACTTTTTATCTTACTGTAGAGAATGTTGGGGAAGAAGATGCAGAAGAAGTAAAGGCTGTGCTTACAGGTTTAGGTACTGATTGGAGTGGCGAATTAAATTATCAAAAAGAAATAGGTTTCTTACCAAAAAGATTGCCTAATTCTCCTGGTGGTTTAAGTTACTTGGAATGGGAAGTAACATCTCCAGAAGATAAAGATATTCCAAATTGCCCAGCTACTGTAAAAGTTTTCTATAAGTATGCCTCAACTGCTAATGGAAGAATTAAAGTTATGAGTCAAGAGTACAAAAGAACGCATCCTCAAGAAACAAAAGGAATAGAAGGTTTTATTGCTTCACAAGCACCAATTCAAATTAGCGTGGAAACAGTTCAACCTTTTACGTACATAAAACCTGGTCAAATAGGAACAATACCCCTTACCTTTAAAAATGTCGGCCAAGGTTCTCCCTACATTAATAAAATGGATGATAAAAAAGTAGTTATAGAAAAAATAACTATTGATGGTAATGAATGTATTAACCATAACTTTCCTAAGGAAGTTAGAATAGACCCAACTTCAGGTTACTCTATTACCTGTCAATTCTATGTTCCTGAGGTTACGGACTATACAACCCTTCCTCTAGAAGTAAAGCTAAGTTATTATTATTATGTTGAAGCTACAACTTCTGTTAGTGTTTCAAGACTTTTATAGTGAAATAGATGTTAAGCATAGTGATAGGGATAATGGCTTTGTGCTCTACTGTATTTTCAGGCTCTTTTCTGTTGCTTAGTTTTCTCTCAAAAGTTCATAAAAAAGTTTTTGTCACATTTTCTATCTTGTTTGGCTTTTCAGCTTGGGGTTTATTTGAGTATGCAATTTATTTGGCAGGTTCAGATTTATTTTACTTAATTTTTTACCCATCTATTTTAGTTCCTATACTTCCTTTTTTCTTTTCTTCCATAGCTTTGTTCTTATTTTTGTTGTATTGTTTGATAAGAGAATTTAGACCTAAGAAATAATTTTTCTTTTAATCTTATGCGAGTATTGCTAGAAGTCTATTCTACATTCTCCGAGTTTAAATGGAAAAAAAGTGGGCCTGAGGAGAGTCGAACTCCTTTCTCCACCGTGTGAGGGTGGCGTCCTACCGTTAGACTACAGGCCCTTTAAAATTAGATTAAAACAAATAAATAAAAAACTTAAGTCTTTAAACTTGCAAGAACACAGTAATGCTTTTTGTTTAGCTCTACCCAAATTTTATGAATTTTAAAATTTTTAAACTCCTTTCTCAAAAGAGTTTTATTAAAACAAAAATGAATTGAAACTTTTTTCTCTTCCGTTTAAAAGAATGTAAGTTCTTGGAGCAATCATTTTTATTTTCAAGATTTCATTTTTTGACATTTTCTTAAGTTCTTCTCTAGTTTTTTCTTGCTTGCAGTAATAAAAATCAAACCTCCTGGCTTTAAAACTCTTTCATTGTGATGTAAGGTAGCAAAGCTTACTATTCCGTCAAAAAATTATCAGGATAAGGAAGTTTTTTATAAATATCACCAACTTTCAACTCTCCTTTAAGATTTTCCTCTTTAAGCCAGTTCCTTGCAATTTTAATTCCATGCTTAGCTATATCTATACCATAAACTTCAAAACCATGCTTTGCTAAATAAACCAAGTGTCTTCCTGTACCACAACCAAATCAAGAGCCTTTTTAACTTTATTTTCCTTGAAAATTTTAACTATTTTTGGCATTTCTTCATGTGGTTTAATAAAAACTTTTCCCTCTTCT
>JAWBVB010000074.1:0-3040 GCA_039004015.1 Candidatus Aenigmatarchaeota archaeon
ATATTTCCAAGACCCATTTTTTCTGCGTTTACTATATGTTCAATTTTTCTTGGATTAAAACCAAAAAAAGTTGCAACAGCAGAATCTATAGCAACTCTATCATGACCTGCAAAAATAGCATCTCTTATCAAAGGAATTCCTGTTCTTGGAGCATTACCTTCCATGCATATAGTAGCATCGACAACATTAAAAGTTGTTTTTCTGAAGAAATTGTTAACATCAGGAATTGCTTGATTTGCAACTAAATGATACTGATGGCGGAAGCGAGGTAAACAATTGTGAACCAAAAAACCATTGGCAACAAAACTGTGGGAAGAGGATAAAGTTGTTAAGTCTCTCACTTCATATTTTCCATTAATTTTCTCTATTTTCTCTATTTTATCCCAAACAAAACCGTGAGGTAATTTTTTGGTTGCCTCTTTTTTCCATTTTTCAAAAACATATGTTTTTGAAAATATATGTAAAGGCGTTGAGCCTTTTAAAATACTGCGAATAGCTTGCTCAGAAACTCCAAAAACTATACCAATTTCTTTCAAACTTTTTCCATTTTTTCTCATTTCTAAAATTCTTTTTTTTATTTCTTTAATTTTCTTTTCTTTTATTTTTAGGTATTGATTGACTAGTAAGGCTTCCATTTCTTTGAAAAAACAATACCTGTAACCAATTATACATGCGATTCCATAAATTGTCTTGTAGTTTTGTTTGAGAATTAAACTAATCTTTTCTACAACTAAACCTTTTTTAGTTGTGTAATCTTTCTTGTGTTTTATGCGTTTTACTTCAACACCAAACTCCTTTAAAAGTTTTTTTAGGTCCTTAGCAAGCTTAAGTCCATCCTTTAAAAACTTTCTTGCCTTATAAAACTCTATTCTATCGCATCTAAAGGAATATTTGTATTTATAAATTTCCCAACCATCTCCACCAAGAAATGCCCCTAGAAACTCTCTTTTTATATTTTTTGGCCCTTTAAGAATCCATTTTGGAATTTTTGTTGGTTGTGTAGTTTTTCTTCCTACAGGTGCTCCTAAGGCAACAAGTAAACTCCACAATTTATAATCAGTTAATCTTATGTTCCATACTTTGCCTCTTTTACTGATAATCTTTCTTACACTTGCTTTGTTAAACTCCAGGAATTCCAAATCATTTAGAACGTTCACAACGTCTTCTTTAGAAGTGACTACGAAGCTTATACCAAAACCATCAGAATTCAAAGTACCATCGCTCATGAAATGTCCGATAAATCTAGCCAAAATTATTGTTTTAGGGTTTTTGTAGTTTAAGGGTATAAGATTTTTTTCTTTAAGCTCTTTAACTACTCTTAAAATTTTTGGTTTTCTTCTTCCAATCAACCAATTAATTATTATGTTTCTTTTGATTCTAAGTTTTTTTGAGATTTGGCCAGAGGTATATCCAAGTTTTCTTAATCTAATTACCTCTTGATAATCCTTTAAAGAAAATAAGTACTGTCCTTTTCTTTTCTTATACCTAAATACAGCAACTTCTATATCTTTTTCTTTCAAAAAAGTACGATCCTTAAATCTTTCTTTTTCTATTTCTTCCAGAGTAGGTCTAACCGCTACAAACTCACCTGGTTTTAATTCTTTAAGCTCTTTCCATCCTTTTCTTGTCCAAAATTGATGGTCATAAGTAGCTTTTACACACCTTCCACTTTCTGTGATTACTTTCCCAACCTTTCTGTTAGAAAATTTTTGGTATGCTATAACTTTTGAGGTACTATCTTTGCAAAAAATTTTTTGGTTTTTCCACTCCATATTTTTAATAGGTATTTGAGAATAACCGTCATATAATAACACTTTAGTTTCGGGAGTTACACATCCCCAATGATTTTTCAAACAGCAAGTAATAGTAGTTAAGCAATGAGTTTTTGCTACTGGTAAATTAACTATGCAATCAACATTCAATAAAATCTTAGGAACTTCCATCTCTCTCAAAACTTTTCCCTTAAAATCGGTTTTAACTAAAGGCTGTTCAGAAAGATTTATAAAGTTAGCATCATACTTTTCTGCAAGCTCATAAAACCCCCAAAGTTTTGCAGCTCTGTTTAATTGTTCAGCAGCAGCTAAGTTGGCATCTCCCATGTAAATTTTTGCTTTAGGGAGATTTTTTCTCAACTCTGATAAGACGCCGTCAATAACCCAAGGCGAAGTACACTGACCAGGAACTAATTGGTCAGAAATCCCATTTATCTTAACAAAGATTTTCTTTCCTTTAACATATCTTTTCCAGTTTGCTAGTTTCATAGCTTTTTTAACAGCGTTTTGCACACCATTTTCCTCATATTTTACTTTAACAAAAACAACCTTAGACTTCAACCTTTTCACCTAACAAAGCTTCAACTACTTCTATTCCAGATTCTAAAGCAGAAGCCATATTTCTTATTTTTGGAAAAATCCTATAAATACCTGCAAAGTAAACATTTCCTTCTCTAATAGGAGGGTTTTTAAAGCCCAAACTAAAAATTGCCTCAGCATACTCAAACTTGTTAATTTTCCACCACTCTATATCTTTTTCTATGTTTGGAAAAATTTCTTTCAAACTTTTTAGGTAAACCGAAAAAATTTCTTTTTCACTCATTTTCCAAAGTTTATCATTTTTTCTTAAATAAGTTACCAAAAAAATTATAGACTTTCCTTCTGGAGCCAAATCTTCAAACAATTGAGTATAGTTAAAGAAGGCAACAAAAGGTTTGTTTTTGTCTAGAATATTGAGCCAATAGTATTTAGTGGGTGAGGATTTTAAGCCTATACATGCACAAACACAACTCAAGTATTTTATTTTTTTGAATTCTTCTTCAATTCTTTTTGGCACGTTTGAAGCCAAATTAAGAAAAACTTCAGGAGGAATTGTGCTTATTAATGCATCATAGCATTCTTCAACTCTTTTTTTACCTTCTGTATAAGTAATCTTGCTATTTTTTAGGTCAATTTTTTCTATCTTAACGTTCCTTTTAACTTCCCCATTTTTCTTAATTTCTTTTTCAAAAGCCTCGATAAATTGTTGCAAACCTCCTTCAAGCCAG
>JAWBVB010000075.1:0-3022 GCA_039004015.1 Candidatus Aenigmatarchaeota archaeon
TGCTCTGCCTTTCCTCCATATTCTTGAAGCTCGACCTTTTCCTCAACTCTTCTCAAAATCCTTTCAACGTAGCGATCTTCTAAGGCAGTGGAATCCAAGTTTTGAAGTTTAATTATAAGCTCGTTTCCCTTAACTTCAGCATCTTTGAACCAAGGAACTTTTAATTGAATTTTTTCTTTTGGTAGTTTTTTTGGTTTAAAAGAAATTTCATAATTCTTTACGGTTAAGCCCCTTACTCCTACGTTGTACTCTTTTCCAAGTTTCTGGACAAAATAATTTCTTAATCTCAACAGAGCGTCGTGGCTTCTTAGGTATGTATCAGAATCGATAGTTAGTAGTAATTTAGAACCTTCAATCGACCAATGAGTAACCCTTGCTCCCTCTTGTTCAGGGGGGACACCTTTTCTAAATAATTCGCTATTTATCTTAGCAATTATTTTCGGAAAATCTGTTTCAAGAAAGTTAATGGATTTATTAAATTCTATTGTCCCTTCCAAATGAAATCTCATGTAACTCATATTCATCAATTAGTCTGTATTTTTTAAATATTTTATAAAAATTACTTTTTGATTTTCATCGAAATCGCTAGAGTTTTACTTCTGAAACTCTGATATATTATTTACTGACTTTGATTTTTATGATAAAATTAAATGAAGATTTGCTAACGAGATTTTCGCTATCTTGAATTATTTTAACAATCAAATATAATTTATGCCAGAAAGTTTAAAAAGAGCTCTCACTTTTAAGGACATAGTGATACTAGGAGTTGCAATAATAATCGGAGCAGGAATTTACAGCATAATAGGAAAGGCTGCAGGAATTGCAGGTTACTCAGTTTGGATTTCTGTAATTTTTGCAGGTATAGTTACTTGTTTCACAGGATTAAGCTTTGCTGAAATGACAGGCATTTATCCGAAAACTTATGGCTATTTTAAGCTAATTAAAACTGCTTTGGAAAGCATGGGAGGAAAAGTTTGGGGCTTTGTTGTTCAATGGATTTTGGTATTAGCTTGTATCTTTGCTATAGCAACAATCTCTTTAGCTTTTGGGGGTTACTTTTCAAGTTTTGTTTCTTCTGATAGAGTTTTGGCAGCAGTTTTAATAATACTCTTTTCAGCTTTCGTTTCTTATGTAGGAGTAAAAGAATCAGTAAGCGTTACAATAATTTTTTCGATAGTAGAAATTTTAGGTTTGATAGTAGTAATCGTGTTAGGAATATTTTTCTTGAGGCCTGATGTAAAAGTTTTAATTGATATTAAATTTGATTCTAACATCTTCTATGCTGCTTCCCTCATATTCTTTGCTTTTACTGGTTTTGAGCTGATTCCTGCTCAAGCAGAAGAAACTCAAAGTGCAGAAAAATTCGTTCCAAAGGCTATAGTAACTTCAATTCTCATTTGCACTTTAATTTATCTGCTTGTAGCCATAGCTGTTACTAACTTGATAGATGTTGACTTTTTAGCAAGGTCAGAGGCTCCTCTGGTCGATGCCGTTTCGAATAAGTTTGGAAGTAACTTTGGTTGGTTTCTTTGGATTTGCGCGATAATTTCAATTATCAGCACAGTTTTAGGAGTAATAATAACTAGCTCAAGACTTGTTTATGGCTTAGGAAAAGAGAGACTTTTCCCAAGATTTTTTTCAAGAGTATCTAAAAGATTTAAAACTCCAAGCTACGCAATTCTAATGGTAGCTCTTACTTCTTCTTTATCTGCTTTCCTTATAAAAAACTTGAAAACAACAGCTGAAATAGCAAACTTTTTGACAATACTAACTTTTTACTTAGTAAACATTTCTGTAATAGTTTTGAGATGGACTAAGCCAAAAATCCCAAGAAGCTTTAAAGTTCCATTAAACGTAAGAAATACTCCTTTACCTTCCTTAATAGCAAGCATTTTTTGTATGTTTTTACTTTTACACTTTACTTACATAATAATTTTTAACGCAGTTTTCATCATATTAATAGGAATTATTTTTTATTTCTTGACAAGAGAAAAATATTTTGCTTAGCGTGTGATTTCAAATTGTTTAAAAATTTCAACAAGCTTTCTCTTCTCAGGCTTTTCAAAGTATTCTCTTACTGGTTTGATTATCTTATCTAATTCTCTTGCAACGTTTACCTTTAAGTCTTGAGGATGAATTTTTCCTTCTCTGTAAGCTTTTTCCAATTCTTCATAATTTTCAAAAGTTATGTTACCACCATACTTTTTCTCTCTTTCTACTTCAAAACTTCTGTTTTCCCGGAAAATTATGTATTTTGCAATTTCTAGAACAGGATTGCCTTCAACTAATTTTTCAGGACACCAAGCTTTTCTTAACTTCTCTTCTATTTCTTCTTTTTTATCATGAATAAAAATGCAAGTCCAAGGCTTTGACTTACTCATCTTTGCTGCTATAGTTTTTTCAAGCTTTTCTTTTGATGTTATTTCTGGTGGCTTGGCTAGGCCAGGGAGCAAGTGATGATGAATAGCTATTGGTTTTTTCCACCCTAACTTAGGAAAAACTTCTCTGCATAAAACATGGGCTTTTCTTTGGTCCATTCCACCATGAGCTATGTCTTTTCCTAAATATTTTACATCTATACATTGCAAGGGAGGATAAATAAACTGAGAAAAATCAAGCTTTTCCTTCTCGCTTCTCCCCATTATTGTTAAGCAGCGAGTAACTCTTGGTAAAGTTATTTTTTTGCAAAATCTTACCAAATCCTTCCAGTATTCATTGTTATTATGATAAAGTTCTGAGCCCAAAACAATCTCAGCCTTTGGGCAAAAAAACTTAAAGCCTTCTGCAAAGTATTCAGAAGCTTTTTTTATGTTTTCCCAGTTACCTCCTAGCTTGTTGTTTATAAAAGTGTGCCAGTCTGCAAGGAAAACTTTGCATTTTATTCCTGCTTCTGCTAAATCGTTTATCTTATAGCCACAAATTAATAAAGTGCCTATGTGTAAAAGGCCAGAGATTTCAAAACCTATGTAATGCTCAGGTTTGTCGTTTGTTTCAAGTAATTGCTTTAATTCTTCTTCTGTTA
>JAWBVB010000076.1:0-3009 GCA_039004015.1 Candidatus Aenigmatarchaeota archaeon
GCTTAATTTACAATCAAGAATTTCAAGATCCTCTAAAAGAAGGAGCAAACCTAATAACTTCTTCTACTCACAAAACTTTTCAAGGACCTCAAGGTGGTTTAATAATTGGAAGTGATAACTTAAGTGAAGAGGAATGGGAAAAGGTTCAAAATGCAATTTTTCCAGGAATACTTTCCAACACTCACATTCATAGATTTCCTGCTTTGGCTATTACTGCCTTAGAGATGAACGAGTTTGGAAAGGATTATGCAAAACAAGTAATAAAAAATGCAAAAGTTTTAGCAAGGGAACTTTATAATTTTGGTTTTAAAGTTCTTTGTCCTGAGCTAGACTTTACAGAATCACATCAAGTAATAGTTGATGTCAAAAATCTTGGGGGAGGAAAAGTAGTTGCTGAGAAGCTTGAGAGGAGCAATATAATATGTAACAAGATTGCTTTACCTTTGGACTCTCCACATGATGCAACAGGAAATCCTAGTGGAATAAGACTTGGTGTTCAGGAGCTTACAAGATTTGGAATGAAAGAAAGTGAGATGAAAGTGATCGCAGAATTTTTCAAAAAAGTTTTGGTTGAGAATAAGAATGTTGGAGAAGAAGTTAAAGAATTTAGAAAGGATTTCCAGAAAATTTTCTATTGTTTTGAAGTTTAAATCCTAAAAAAATTTTGGTTTCTTCTTTTCCCTTTCTTCCATAATTTTGATTACTTCTTTTATTTTCTTCTCGCTTTCTTCAACCTCTTTTTTGTTGTTTCCTATACCACAACTGTTTCCAACACCTACAATAATTATTTTTCCCTTTGTTCTTGCAATTTCTTCTTCAACAAGCTTCAGAACCTTTTCTTTTGCAGCTAAGATTTCTTTTTTCATAGGTTGTATTGCTTCTTCTTCCCCCATTTTAATAACTATAGTAGTTATTGGAATTTTTTTCTTAACTGCGATATTTTCTATGTAAGCTTTGTCTACTCCTATTCCTCCAATAGCAACTCCTATTCCTTCTGCTACGCTTCCAGTTTCTTCGCCTTCAAGCTTGAGTGCAGCATCTATTGTTATTATTTTTGCTATTTTCTCCTTTTTTGTAATTTTTTCTACAGCTCTTCCTAATTTTCCTAACCTTCCTCCAGGACCTTTTGCTCTGATTATGTAAACATCCTTTCCTTTTATCTTTCTTTTCGCAAGTAAAGTATCTTTTTCTATTTCAACTAGCTTACCATTTTCTACAAGACCTGCCCCTATTAAATTTCCTATGCCATCACCTATGGGCCAACCATTAGTTAAAGCTTCAGTGCCATACAACAAAGCTTTTGAAACTTTCTCTATTAAAGGCATGTTAAACTGGAAAATCAAACCGAGCTGGAAGTTTTTTGTTTTCTTTATCAAACCTAAATAGTGCTTAACAACTTTTGAAAGATAGTTCAAGCTTATCGCTCCTGATAATCCCATCGCTAAATTAGCTTTTGTTTCTTCACTACTTTCTGGAGCTATTTGATTGACAAAATAGCTAAGTCTTTCTTCTGCCAAGTTTGAGATATGCTCAAATTTGCTTATTATTCCATAAGGATCAAGCTTTACTGGTTCTATGGTAAAGAATTCAAGAAAATGTCTTATGCTTTCTTTCAATTCCTTCGAAGGTTTTTTTGCAATTTTTTTCATTATTATCTCTTCAGCTTTCAAAAGATAGGAATCGATAACTTTTGCTATTTCTTCCATCCTCCAAACAATTTGGAAATAATTAAGTTTTAAGTAAAGTACAGGTAAAACTATAAAAATTAGCATTAAATAAATAATGTTCCAAATGTTAATCTCTGGGTTAAAAATGTCCATTTTTATCAATTTTATAAGTGTTACATAGCTCTTAAATGTTTTGTGTACTTATAAATATATCCTTTAAATTCTAATAAATTTTTAGTGGGAAGCATGAAATTAAAGGTCATATTAGCTATAATAATTATAGTAACAATCGCCACTTTACTCTTTTTTAAAGATTCTGGCACGAAGGTTATAAACTTTTTAGGAGAGAGGCTTAGCGAAACAGCTTCATTCATTTTTGGACAAAACAAAAAAGCTTTTAGAATGATTTTAGAGGTAAGCTTAGAGGATAAGAAAAGCTTTTATAGCAAGAGCTTTTCACTAAAAGATTCCAACCTCACAGCTTATACTGTTTACAATTTTATTTCAGTTGATGGAGGAATAGAAAAAATCTCAGGTAATAGAAGAGTTGATGTAGAGTTAAGAGGTTTGAAAGGCAAACTTGAAATATCAAGTGTTGGAACTTTAAGGATTTCAGGAGAAGCAAATTACATAAGAATCGGGGATTATGAAAGGAGTAGAGATAAACCTTATCAAATTGAAATCGAAGCTTTACCTTTTGATTGTTCTCCTACTTGTAAGTTTAAAGCAGAAAACTTAAACGCAGACTTAAGCTTTTCTTTAATTAGCGGAGAAGTTAAGAAATTGAGAAGTGATGGAAGTGCAGATCAAATTAAATATCTAAAGGAAGAAAGTCTTATCGTTCAAGGATTTAAAGGAAGTTTGGAGCTAGAAAACTCTTTGATTTTAAGTGGAGAAGCGATCCAAGTAAGAGGGAATGATTTCCTTTACACAGGCTGAGCGAATGGTTGCTAAAAAAGAAAAACCAAAAATAGCTGTTTTTGTTGACGGTCCAAACATGCTAAGGAAAGAGTTTGCTATAGACTTAAGAGAACTTAAAAAAAGAGTGAAAAAGTATGGTAGAATAGTTATAGCAAGGGTTTTCTTAAATCAATTTGCTCCCGAAAAACTTATAGAAGCTGTTATAAATGAAGGATTCGAGACTATAATGGTTTTAGCGAAGGAAGAAGAAGAGGCTCAAGACGTGGATGTTGCTTTAGCTGTTTCGGCTATGGAGACTATTTTAACAAAGAATATTGATGCTATAGCTTTAGCAACAAGAGATGCTGACTTTTTGCCAATAATTCAAAAAGCTAAGGAGTACGGAAAAAGGGTAATAGTTTTAGGTGCTCAGCCAGGTTTT
>JAWBVB010000077.1:0-2864 GCA_039004015.1 Candidatus Aenigmatarchaeota archaeon
TCCTCTGTTTGCCCGTACCACTTGCTAAAGATCTCTGGGCCTGAGATTGAAATAAAGTTAGCTCCACTTTCGTTAGCTACAGCTTTTGCAAGCAAAGTCTTTCAGCAACCTGGTGGCCCATAAAGCAGAACTCCTTTTGGAGGTTCTATTCCCAATCTCTCAAAAAGTTCAGGATGCCTTAAAGGTAATTCAATCATTTCCCTAACTTTTGCTATAACATCCTTTATTCCTCCTATATCCTCGTAAGTAACTGTAGGAATTGCTCTTTCCTCAATTTTTTCAGGAGCTTCGGGCAAAATTTCAAGTTCTGTTATGTCTTCAACTCTTACTATTCCTCCTGGCTCAGTATTTACAACTATAAACTTTGTTTCTCCAGGAAATGGTGTGAAAAATATATCTGTGAAAAACTCTTCTCCAAAGAACTCTTCAAGAATTCCTCCGGATGGTTTTCTTTTCCTAACAATAGGAGAAGGAATAATTATATCTCCCTTAACCAAAGGACGCAGATAAATGTTTTGCTTGATCAAGTTTGGGGAAATATGAATCATTATCCCTTTTTCAGCAGGAGCTAACACAACTCTTTTGGCTTCTTTTACTTCTGCTTTTCTCACTTTTACAAAATCTCCAACTCCTGCTCCACAATTTCTTCTTGTTATTCCATCCATTCTTATTAAATTTAAACCAACGTCTGCAGGATAAGCCCTTACTGCTATTGCTGCACTTTTTCTCTTTCCTTCAATTTCAACAACATCTCCTTCTTTTACCCCAAGCTTTTGCATGGCAGAAGAATCAAGCCTAACTATTCCTCTTCCAGCTTCTTCCCTTGCTGTCAGCTCGCCAACCTTGAGCCTTACTTCCTTCTCACTTTTCTCAGTCATGAATTTCCTCCTTAATTAATTCTTCAAACTCCTTATCTAATAAAACTTTAAAAGTTTTCCAAATAACTTTATCGTGCCACTCTTTTAAAAAGTCTTCTATTCTTTTGAATTCCTCTTCTGGAACTATAAAAGAGCTTTGATCAATTTTAAGATGAGGAATTTCATCTAGCAAGCCTTCCCTTTTATAAACATAAGCCTTCTCTTTTCTCTCCATTCTAACTTCTTTTTTTATAACTTGCTTCCAACCGTATAATTTTTTGAAAAATTTGTTTCTTTCAGAATAACTTCCAAATTTTTCAGACTTTACCGAAAAGCAAATTAAGATAGCTTTTTTCTCTTTCATTTTTTCTCCTTTTTAGATTATTTAAACACTAACTAATTGTTCTAAAAACTATTTAAAGTTTTCTCTTTTGATGCATAAGTCTATGCAAAACCTTGATAAAAGATTTGAGAAAAAAAGGATTGATAGGTTTCCTGAAATTTTATCGCTTAGTGTTCAAAAGATAGCAACAGGTTTAAAAATTTCTAAGGAAAAAATTTAACTTAAGCTTTAGTGTAAGATTTACTTTTAGAAAAGGCATAGGACAATTCATTTAAGAAATACTTTTATTTTAAAATAAAACAAAAGAAAAATTATGAAGCCATTGTTTGCCAACCTAGGCTTTGTTCTTCAGTTTGCAGGCTTCTTTATCATAATTCCAATAATCGCTGCTTTTTACTTGAACGAAACTCAAGCTTTAATTCCTCTTTTTATCACTTCACTTTCATTGCTTGTTTCTGGTTTTTTCCTTAACGCTTTGTGTGAAAGAAAAGTTTTAAGTTTTAAAAATTCTTGTTTATTGCTTGTTTTGGTATTCTTAATTCTTCCTTTGTTTACCTCAATTCCTTGCCAATATCTTAACCCTTTAGAAATTTCTAACCCTATAGAAAAATTTACAGTTTGTTATTTTGAAAGTGTTTCAACTTCAACAACAACAGGCCTAACTTTTATGAAAAATGCTTCCCTTTCAAAATCTTTGATTCTTTATCGCAGCGTTATCCAATGGGTTGGAGGTATTGGCTTAATCTTTATTCTCTTAAGCTTTTTTTACCCAGCTGACTTTGCAGATAGAATTAGCAAGCTTATAGATATAGATAAAATAACTGAGCAAATCAAAAAGTCTTTTGTTATAGTTGTTTTAGCTTATACCATTCTAACAATTCTTTTCACAGCGATATTTTTCTTTTTGAATTATGGCGATCTAATAGATAGCGCTTCCCTTATAATGAGTACAATAGTCACAGGAAGCTTGCCAATTCAAACAATTCCAGAAAGCTTGATTTTGAAAGCTCTTTTGACAGTGGTTATGATAATAGGTGCGACAAACTTCTGGGTTATTTATAAGCTTTTCTACATAGGAAGAAAAAGGCAAATAACTAAAGAGTTTGAAGTTTTTATTCTTATAATTCTTATCGCAACTTTCTTTGTTTTCGCTTTTTCAAACTTAGATTTGTTTTCATCATTTTTCCATGTCGTTAGCACTTCCTCCACTACTGGCTTAAGCTATGTTGATTTTAACAGAATTGCTTCTCCTAATTTAGTTCAATCGTTGAAAATGATTTTTATTCTTTTGATGTTTGTTGGAGGTTGCGCTTTTTCTTCTGCAGGAGGAATAAAAATAAAAAGAATTATTCTCCTTTTTAAATCGATCCCAATTCTTGTTAAAAGAGAAATAACTAAAAAAGATGAAAAATTAGTTTATGAAGGTAATGTTGTTGAAGATTCTGAGCTTATGAAACACTTCTTAACTATCATACTTTCAGTTTTCATAATTTTCCTTTCAGCTTTTATCTTTACGCTTTACGGTTTTTCTTTTGAGGATTCCATTTTTGAGAGCTTGTCAGCTTACAGCACTGCAGGAATTTCCATAGGAATAACTTCTCTTTCTTTACCTTTAGAGTTAAAATGGCTTTTGATATTTCTTATGATTACAGGAAGAGTAGAAA
>JAWBVB010000078.1:0-2797 GCA_039004015.1 Candidatus Aenigmatarchaeota archaeon
AGAGCAGTTTAAAGTTGGGGTAACAACAGGCTTACATGCAATAGCAGCCGCTCCTGAGTTAGCGAATGCTGTTAGAAAGTTGGGTTATGCTCTAACAAGGGGAGCAAACGTAATCGAAATTGCAGGCGATGTTCCACATGAGATAGATTATACCATGGGAAAAGAATTGCGTTACATAGCAGAAAAACAAAATCTAGAGCTAACTTTTCACGGCAGCCTAACTGTGCCAATGGAAATGGGCGATTCTGAGCATTGGAGAGAGGCTGATGATCACTTAAGAAAATCAACTATTTCAGCAATTTTTGGCGGTTGCAAATACATAGATTTCCATTCTTGTCTTTATCCTTGGGTCGAGCTTTTGACTTATGCTGAAGTTAAAACAATTATAATAATGGTTGACGAATTAGGCCAACATATCTCAGTTAAGTTTAGGGAATGCGAACCATTAAGAAAATGGTTTTGTAAAGTCAGTAAATTTCCGTTACAGTATGATGAAGAAATAATGGGACCGCAAAAAGTAAATCAAATAAGATCGGTTGTTAATTCGGAATACGAAAAAGGTTTAATTAAACTAGAAGAAACAGGCAAAATTTTAGAAAAGAGAGTAAGGGAGGGTATGGAAGAGCATTTAGCAAGGGGAGAACCATGGTTTGTGGAAGAAGTAGGGAATTTAAACATGGTTTATAGAATAATGTTTCACTATCTCTATTACACTCAAGACCTTATCTGGAAAGAAATGGCAAAACTCTATGAAGACGTTCTGAAAAAATTAGAGGAAAAACTTCCATCTGAGATTAAATCAAGAGCTTTCTCACCAGTTATAGATGATTTAGAAAGAGGAAAAGATTATTTGGATGAAATGTTTGAAATAGCAAAAAAAGCTTCCGGTCCTGATGAAAGAAAGTTTAAAGAATTTTATTATGCTTGTGTTAGTGCAAAATATCTTTGCGGTCATATTAAAAAGTTAATCGAGTTCATTATTGGCGAATTACAAAAAGAAATAGAGGAAAAGATTAGAGTTTTATCTCCTGATAAAATAGAAGAAGAAAAAAAGAATTTTGAAAAAATAATTAAAGAATTTAAGATTGCCATAGAAAATCCTGATGCTAGGGCTCCAACCTATGCTGGTTTATATCCTCTATGGCATCCTAAGCAAATTTATGTTGCCATAAAAGTTTTGAGAGAAGAATTGGCAAAAGATCCAAGAACAAAAGATTGGGCAGAAAAAATTTTTATGATTATAGATAGCGAACATCTCTCAACTCAAGGCGTTGACCCACTTTATGAATACTCTGAACTAATTAAACTTGTTCCAGATATAGGAAAATATATTTTAACTTTACATGTTACCAAACCTTCTCCTCTTCATCATCATATTGAAGTTGAGCCTGGAGATGTAGAAGTTTACAAGCTTCTTTGGGCATTAAGAAAAGCTGGTTTAGGAAAGTATCATACCGTTTACTTGATATATGAAAGAGGGGGTGGTGATGACCCTTTCAAAAGAAGTGTTACTGCAATAAGAATTATGGCCGATTTTTTACAAAAAGATATTCCTCCAGAAGAGTTAATTAACAAACCAGAATTCTTTGGTGTTGCAACTCAAGAAATAGCTTCTCCTGAAAGACAGAGAGTTATAATAATAGAACATGCTTTTGATCCAATAAAAGGTTTGATAGTTGTTCCTGAAGAAGAGTATACTTTTCTGGGTGGTGCAGCCTTGCAAAAGCCTGGAATGGTACCAGAAAAGTGGAAAAAAGAAGAGTTAAAATAGTTACTTTCAATCATATTTAAATGAAAAAGGTAATATTTAACCTATACAACTATTAAATGTGAGAAAATGATAGAAAAGTTGGAAAATGAGTTAGAAGAAACACAGTTTGTGGAAAAAGAAGAAAAGGAAGAAATAAAAACTCCTAAGGAAATTTATTCTAAGGTAGTTGCTTTTACTAATGAAGCAAGGAGACAGTATGGTGATTTAATAAAGTCAGTTCTGATTTTTGGTTCTGCAGCAAAAGGTACTATGGTTAAAGGAAGTGATGCGGACGTGTGGGTTATTCTTGATGATACAGCTACCAAAAGCTCAGAAGATTTAGAAAAGGTAACAACTCATCTTTATTTTATTGCACATCAGCTTAAAGATTTGCATGTTCAAACAACTCCTTTAACAGAATTTTGGAACTGGATTAAGATGGGCTCCCCCGAACTTGTTAACTTTTTAAGGTATGGTTTAGTGATTTATGATACCGGTTTTATTAAACCTGTGCAAAGAATGCTTCAGATGGGTTTAATTCCACCTAGTGAAGAAACGGTTAGTTTAAAAGCAAAAGCAAGTGAAGCAAGGTTTAGAAAAATTAAACTTGATATAAAATCTATGATTTTTGAGTTAAGATATTCTGCTACAGACATTTGTCAGGCTGTAATTATGTATTACTATAAAGCTCAACCTGATCAAAAAGCTATTCCTGAGTACCTTGAAAAGCTTGTTGTAGAGAATAAACTTGAAAGAGAATACATAGAGAAATTCAAAGAACTAGACAAGCTTTGGAAGGATATAGATCATAAAGTTATAAAAGAAGTAACTACAGAACATTTAGAAAAAGCTTTAAAACTTACAAAGGAAATAATCGATAGGTTTAAGAGTTTATTGCCAAAGGAAATAGTTAGCGAAGAATTACCAGAGGAGGAAGAATAATGCCAAAAAGAAAGGAGGAAAAGGAAAAAGAAACAAAGGAAGAAAGATTAAAGGAAGTTAAAGATTTTGCTCAAAAAGTTTTGGAAAAATATGGGAAATATATAA
>JAWBVB010000008.1:0-9932 GCA_039004015.1 Candidatus Aenigmatarchaeota archaeon
AACAGAAAGAGCTTTAGCCCATACAGGAAAAGAAGAAGTTTTACTAGTTGGAGGGGTTGCAGCAAACAAAAGATTGCAAGAAATGATGAAGGTAATGTGTGAAGAAAGAGGAGCAAAGCTTTATGTTGTCCCAGAAAAATATTCCGGGGATAACGGGGTTATGATTGCCTGGGTAGGCTTACTAGCTTATAAATCTGGATGGAAACCTACTTTTAAAGATAGAATTAAGCCAAAATGGAGAATAGATGAGGTTGAAGTTACTTGGGTTTAAACTAGTTCACTTTCTGATACTATAACAAAATCTCCTACTGACTTTACTGCGCTGAAAGGAATTAAAACTCTTCCTTTTTCGTCAGTTTTAAGGTTCATGTCTAAAAGATACTTTGTTGGTTCGTCAACAACTAGGTTAAGCAATTCCCCACTTTCTGCGACAAAGTCAACATTAGCTACAACTCCAAACTTTCTTCCTGTCTCTTCACTTACCACATTCTTGCCAATAATATCAGCAGCTCTTATTCTTGTTTCTTCTGCCATTTTTAAAACCACCTATAAAATTATTGGTAATTATTATTTTTATTCTTTCACAATAGATAAAAATTATGGTTAGATGCTTTGTTGGAATTCTTTTGCCTGAAGAAATAAAAGAAAGTATTATGAAAACTATTGAAAAAATAAAGAATCTTCCTTTAAGATGCAAGTTTGTTGAAAGAGATAACTTGCATATTTGCCTCTCTTTTTTAGGTGAAATTAAAGAAAGTGAGATTAAAAATGTTTCTAAAGATTTAGAAAGGATAACCTTAGGTTTTAAACCTTTTGATGTTCTCATCAAAGGAATAAAATTAATACCAAGTAAAAAATTTTTAAGAGTTGTAGCTTTGGATGTTGTAGATGAAACAGGAAGGATTGAAAGTTTAAGGAAAGAAATCGTAAGAATAATAGGTGGAGACTCGAAACCTCCTCATATTACTTTATGTAGAGTAAAAAATGTTGAGAAAAAAGAGTTTACTTTGCAGAATTTAAAAAAGTTGGGAAGTTTAGAAATTGGTAGATTTAAAATAGAAAAAATTCAATTAATTAAAAGTGAGTTAAGAAGAGAAGGACCAATTTATTCTGTTGTATATGAAAGTAAGTTTAGCGGGTAATTGTTATTTTGATTTCCCAAAATAAGTCAACAAACCTCTTAAAACAAAAAACACGCCAATTATTGCGACTGATTCAGTATAGTACTGCAAGAAATAAGCGGGTTGTTGATAAAGTGTTCTGTAAAATCCAGCTATTTGTGAGAGAAATATAAAAAAGAACCCTACCGATAAGTAGTACCATGTTGGTGGGATTTCTTTTGTTTTCTTTTTTACCATTAAAAGGTTTATAAGAGAAATTATAAACGAAAACAATGCTAAAACTAAATTTACTATTGTTAACATCATATTTTTTTCACCACTCTAAACATTTCTAAGTTTAAGATAAATAAAAACAAAAGACTTATCAGCATTAATGCTTCTGATTTTTTAGCTAAATCTTCCAACCAAACTAAAAATGTTGGTGAATTGAATGAAAGTATTCCATGGTAAGTGTCTAGAAGCTTGGAAAAAGAAAAGAAAAGAAAGCCAAGAAGTAATAAGACTGGGATATTCATAAACTCTTTTCTAAGTTTAAATGTAAATCCTGACAAAAAGAAAACAATTATTAGACTACCTAACCCAACCAAGAAATTAGCTTCCGAACAGATACATGGTGGATTAATCCACCAAGGAATTGCTTTTTCAATGTGTAACATAGTTTCGAAAGGAACTGCTTTAATAAGTAGTAAAGGAATAAAAAAAGAAAGTAATGAAAAAATTCCAAAAATCACGCTAAAAACTTTACCTTTAACTCCTGCTTTTTTCAAACCAAAAAAGAAAAGACCTAAAACAGAAAAAGCTAATACAAAAACTAATGAAGTAGTGGAAGCAAGAGAATAAAAATTTACAGGACCTAAAATGCCTGCCCCAAAGCTGTCAAAAATTCCAAAAAGAAGTGCGGAAATCGTAAAAGAAAGAAAAATCTTCTCCAATTTTGTAAGATCTTTAAAGAAGGTTGTAGTAAATATAAAACCTGGTAAAGTAAATAAAAAGAAGAATACAACAAGTTGAAAAGAAACTTCAAGTGGTTCAAACATTTCCATACCTATAACTAGAAGTAATTCTGGTGTTTGTTCTGGGATTTTTAAAGCCAAACCTTGAACAAAAACCAAAAAGTTAAGCAAACCTAAGATGAGTAAAACCTTTTCTTTTGTTTGCATAATTACTCCTTAAATATTATTATATTACTCCTGGTAAAGGGCTTTAAACGCTTCTTCTCCATTAACAACTTTTACCACATTACCTTTGTCGTCAATTTCTAAACCTTCAATTTCTTTTGCTATAGTAATAGCAACCTTACCTACTATTTTTTCTTCACATTTTATCAGGGTTGAGATTAAAACTTTATAACCATTTTCATTTTCTTTAGCCATACGCTCTTCTAAAATATTTAGTTTTTATTAAATTTAAGTAACGCTTTCATAATTGTCAGGTAAATTCACTTAACTCTTTTGTTTTTACTTCAGGTTTGTATTGTTCAGCAGAAACTCTTTCCCTCAAAGCTTTAAAAATTTCTTTTTTTGTTAGTTCTTCAACTTCCTTACCTTCAGGTGCTCTTGCTATATAATCGATTTCACCAAGGTTAAGGAGTTCTTTGATTATTAATTCTCCTCCCCTATCACCATCTACAAACAAAGTTGCCACTTTCTCTTTTGTTAAATCTATTATCGTTTTAGGTACTGTTGCTCCTCCTATTGCAATAACATTCTTAATCCCATTTTTCAAGAGGTTAACAACATCTGCTCTTCCTTCAACTATTATTATTTCGTCTGAATTCTGAACATCAGGACCTGCTGGTAAACCTTGAAATTCGGTTATTTGCGCGACTCTTACATTTTCCCTCAGTAGTTCAGTAATTTTTGAGGTTGAGGGAATTTCCTCGCTTAAAAGTTTTTCTAAAATTTCGTTTGCCCTTTTAAGAACATAATCTCTTTTAGTATTTCTAACATCCTTTACCGTTTTAACTTTAACCTTTGCGTTACATGGCCCAATCCTTTCTATAGTTTCGAAGGAAGCAGCTAACAATGCAGTTTCTGAAGAATCAAGACTAGAAGGAACAAAAAACTTACCAACAGTTTTTCCATCTTCAGTTACATTAAGTTCAACATCTATTCTTCCTATTCTTCCACTTCTTTGCAATTCCCTTAAATCCAAATCTTGGCCAAGCAAACCTTCAGTCTGACCAAAAATTGCCCCTATTACGTCTGGCTTTTCCACCATCCCCTCGCAGGAAAATTCTACTTCTATTAAATATTTTATCGTAGATTGAGCAAGTTTTGCCATAGTAATCATCCTCCATAAACTTTGTTAAAGAGTTTATTTCTTCAATCTTTTTGATTTTAAAAGTTGATTTAATCTTGTTTCTTAAAAAGGTATGAACCTTTATTTTATGCGAGGAAAACAATTTTCTCAATTTTGCAAAAATTTTCTTACCCTCTTCATCAAAGTCAGAAAGAATTACTACTGAGTTATAATTGCTAACCTCTTCAAAAACTTTCTCCAAGGGTTTGCCAGAAATTTTTACAATTTTTTGAAAACCAAGCTTTCTTATAGCTTCTTCATCTTTTATTCCTTCAACTATTATCGGTACTTCTTTGAAGTTTAGAACTTCTTTTTGAATTTCTCTAATTTGATCAGCAAGCATAATCTCATTTTAATACTCGCTTTCAAGCTCATCCTTACAATTTTCACAAATCCATTGATCGTTAACTTCAGTTAAGCGTTCACTATAATTACCACAATTTTCACAAATTCCTGAGGTAAATTTTTCTTTTATCCCAAAAGGTTCTTCTCTCATTTTCAACCTGTATTCAAGTAAGTCAAGCATTTCAGGAGAAGTTCTTGCTATATCTGTTAAAGAAAGCATACCAACAACTTTCCCGTTTTCTACTACTGGTAATCTTTTTATGTTGCTTCTTTTCATTTTCCTGCTTGCTTCAATTATATTCTCCTCAGGGCCAATCGTTACTAAGGGTTTAGACATTATATCCTTTACCTTCACTTGAGAAGGTTTCAAGTTTTTTGCCACAACTTTCCTTATCAGATCACTATCTGTTACGATACCTACAGGCTTTCCTTTTTTCACAACTATTAGAGCTCCTTTTCTCTTTTTTTTCATTAGTTCCCCTGCAACCCTTGCTGATTTATTCTCTTCTATAGTTATTGCAGGCTTGCTCATTATGTCCTTAACTAGCACGGGCATAAAACTTCCCTTTAATATTTTAGCTTTATCTATTTAATATTTTTTAAGAAAGTTTCTAAATCTTTCCCTTCTTTCAAATTGATTTTTTCTTTTGGTTTTACTATTCTTATTTTTCCATAACCAAAATCTACTACCAAGTAAAACGGGAAACCCTCAAACTTATCAGAAGAATAACCATAATAGTATAAAACATCTTTGTTTGTAGATTTGATTTGAAGCAAAATGCACTTCCTATTTTTTATGCAAATCAAATCTACTTCTCCGAGGCTTCCTCCTGCTCTAACTACCTTCCATCCAAAACTCTCAAAAATTTTTCTTATTTTTCTTTCAACCCTATAACCTTTTCTTTTGCTAACTACCATCAATTTATTTTTATAAAAGATTTAATATATTGAGTTTAATGAGGGTTTTAGCAGTTAGTGACATTCACAATGATGTAGAAAACATAATCACTTATACCGATAAAATTTCCTTTATAAATTTTGATGTTATAGTTTTGGTTGGAGATTTTACGGATTATAACCTTCCTAAGGGTTTTGGGGCAAGAGATATTGGTGAACTCATTATCGAAGAGTTTAAAACTTTTAAAAAACCGATACTAGCAGTTCCAGGAAATTTTGATAAAGATTTGATAGAATTGTTTAAAGAAAAGGAAATAAACCTTCATGCTGAAGGAAAAATAATAGAAAATATTGGTTTTTATGGTTTTGGAGGGGCAAAAACCCCGTTTAATACACCCTTAGAACCTAGTGAAAAGGAAATTGAAGAAGGATTGAAAAAAAGTTATGAAAGAGTAAAAGATTGCAAAATAAAAATTCAAGTAACACATGTTCCTCCTTTTAACTCAAAAGTTGATATTGCCTACACAGGAGCGCATATCGGATCAGAAGCAGTTAGAAAGTTCATAGAAAATTATAAACCAAGTGTTGCTATTTGTTCTCATGTACATGAAGCAAGAGGTTTAGATGAAATAGAAAGCACAAAAGTAATTAATCCTGGTAGGTTCCCTGAAGGTTATTGCGGAATAATTGACATTATTAACGAAAAAATTGATGTGAAGATAGTTAACTTGATATGAATTTAGAAATACCGAAATGTATTTATTGTTAAAGAGAAAAAATAAACACAATTTATTTTATAAGTTAAAAAATTGGGATGGAAATGGACATTACAAATTCGCTCATAAATATTTCTGAGGAAAATAATGTAGAAAAAGATGAGATTTTAAGTTTTATCGAACGTTTAGATTTTATCGACATCCAAATTCTAAGAAAATTCTACATGACAGGAAAAGTATTTCCAAACGATACACAACCGTATTGTTTTCCACTTCTTTATAGTGAATTGAAAAATACTCACCACTTCAAGATAGGTATGGAGGCTTTAAGAAAAAGGCTGAACAAATTAGTTAAGATGAATTTATTAGTTAAAGTAAAACACTCTAATCCAACTAGCTATGAACCACTAAAAGGAAAGGAAAATTTTGTTCGAGCAATTATAATAAAATTCTTTATGATAAACGGGTTGATGAAATTTCTATAAACATTTGGAAAAAAGTTTGATTAAATAATAGGTGGGAATGTTTTTTCCTTTTTCAAGAAAAGGGTTTGAATATTTATGAACTTTCAAACATTTTTTATGAACTTTCGGAAATTTTTTATGAACTTTCAAAAAATTTTTATAAAAAATTTAAAATTGAAAGATTAGCTTTTTTTATACTACTTACTCATACTTAATTTAGAAAATTTACAAAAATTCTATGAAGTGAAAAAAAATGAAAAGAGGAAGGCCAAGTAAAAGGTTTGAAATTCAAAACCTAATAGTAGAGGTTCTGAGAGAGATATCTACTCCAATCTCAATAAATGCAATTCGTAATATGATTAGCAAAAAAATAGGAAAGGAAGTAAGTTGGAATACCGTTTACAAATACTTAGAGGAGCTTGTTGGAATCGGAAAGGTAGAGGCTATTCCAACACCTCATTCCAAAAAAGAAGGTAAGAAAGGTCTCACAGTTTATATATTAAAAAGATAATAATTCTATGGATTTTATGGAAAGACAAGAAATCATAAAAGAGTTTTTAAAAAATGGCTTTCAGTTACAACCAGAAGCTTTGGAGTATTTACTTGAAAGAAAAAACATAAAATACTACTTAGAAGAGTTAAAAAAACTACCAAACTACCCTTTAATAATAACAACTGAGATTCTAAAAGAAATAGAAAGTAAGTTAGTTTATCAGCTTGACGTTTTAAAAACCCCAAAAAAAGAAGAGAAAATTTTTAGTGTTTCAGATTACGTAAACTTTCTCTCTTTAAAGTACGAAGAGATTAAAAAACTTTTAGCTAAGCATCTAGATTTGGTTAACTTGATTTCTATAAACAAAATTTCACAAAGGACGAGGAAGTTTTCTTTAATAGTTATGGTTAAAGAAAAAGATGAAGAGGAAAAAAGCTTAGTTGTTGAAGATTTCACAGGCGAACAAACTGTCTACTTTGAAAATTTGGAAGAGGATTTTAAACTCATTTTAGAGGATGAAATCTTAGGCTTGGTTTGTGAGAAGGAAGGAGAAAGAATTTTTGTGAAAAAAATTGTTTTACCGGAAATTCCGTTAAAAAAAGAAATAAATAGAACAACAGAAGAAGTTTTTTGCCTTTTTGTTTCAGACTTTCATATGGATGAAAAAAATTTTAACAAAAAAAGTTATGGGAAGTTTTTGGATTGGATTAATGATTTGAATTATAAAAAGTTGTATGTTTTTATTCTTGGTGATATCTCTTCAAAACCTGAGGATGTTGAGAAGTTTTTTGATAATTTGCCAAGAAATTATTCTTACACTTGGTTAAAAGGCGAAATAGATCCGGAAGCTGAAAATTTATTTTTAAGTCCATCTTTCTTTAAAGTTGAAAAATCTTTAAATTTTTTACTTCTTCATCCAAACTCCTTTTCTTCTTACAGTTTTGTACCAAGCAAAATTTTGTTGGCTTTTTTGAGAAAAAGACAAGTACCTACTTCAAGTAAAGAAATTTATTTTAACAATCCTTTTCTCATAGATTTCATTCCAGATATCATGGCTTCAGGCCATTTTCATATTCCTTCAATATTAAATTATAAAGGAACTACAATCCTAACAACAGGAAGTTTTTTAACTGAACCTAGTTTTTGGCTGGTAAATTTGAAAACTAGAGAAACTATTAAAATAGATTTTGCGTAATTAAGAATATGGAAGTAACTTTTCAAGTTCTTGATTGCGATTATATCCCTTTGAACAATAAACCAATCTTAAGAGTTTTTGGTAAAACAAAAGATGGTAAAACGGTTTGTGCGTTTTACGATAAGTTTTTACCATACTTTTTTGTCTTACCAAAAAAAGGTTGTGAAGAAGAGTTTGTTGAATTTATGAAAAAAACTTTTCCTTCTTTGCTAGTAGAAATAAAGGAAGAGGAAAAATTCTTACCCATAGGTTTTAGTAAAGATAAAACAAAAATGTTGAAAGTAACAATTAACGACCCTTCAAAAGTTCCTGAGATTAGGGAAGAACTAAACAAAAAAAAATTTATTGAAAAAATTTTCGAAGCAGACATTCTTTTTAAATATCGCTTCATGACAGATTTTAACATTTGTGGAATGGGTTGGTTGAAAGTTGAGGGTGAAAGCGCAAACACGATTCTTGTGAAGGCAGATAGAGTAATAAAAGCAAGTAAGTTTGAGGAGGTAAAAGAAACAGCAAACGTAAGTTTCAAATATTTAAGTTTGGATATAGAAGTTGCTCCAGGAAAAGAAGGTATACCTAATCCTGTTAAAGATCCAATAATAATAATAAGTCTTTCTTTTTTTCCAGCTTATGAGAACAACAATACTTTAGTCCTCGTCTCTAAACCAATCAAAAAATTTGATAAGGATGTTGTTGCTTTTTCTAATGAGAATGAAATGTTGCAAGAGTTTGTTGAAATAATTAAAAATTTTGATCCAGATGTAATAGTTGGTTATAACATAAATAATTTTGACTTACCTTACATCCTTGAAAGATTAAGAGTAAACAAAATTCCAAGGTTTTTGGGGAGATGTCAGCAAAAACCTGTAAGCTCAAAAAAAGTCGGTATAAGGTATAGACATTCTTTTTTTGGAAGGATTATAGTTGATGCTTACGAGCTTGTTAAGGAGGCTGTTGAGAAAGGTTTATTAAGGCTTAAGAGATATGGATTAGGGGATGTTGCTAAGGAATTGTTAAAAGAGGAGAAAATAGACATAACCCATAGTGAGATTTCAAAATACTGGAATGGTTCAGAGGAGCAGAAACATGAGTTAATAAACTATGCAAGGAAGGATGCAGAGCTTACTCTTAAACTTTTGCTCGAAAAAGATATGCTGAGTAAGTTCATTGAACTTTCAAAAGTTTCTGGCTTACTTTTACAAGATGTTTTAGATAGTAGAGAAAGCGCAAGGGTAGAAAATTTATTGTTAAGAGAGTTCAACAAAAGAGGTTTTGTGATTCCAACAAAACCTTCTTCTGAAGAGGTTTTTAAAAGGATGGAGGAAAGAGAAGCAAAAGGTTTGAAAGGAGCTTTGGTTCTTGAACCAAAAGTTGGCTTACACACAAATTGCGTTGCTTACTTAGATTTTGCATGCCATCCGTCGGATACAGAAGTTGTAGTTAAGGGAAAGGGTAAAACAAAAATATGTGACGTGAAAGAAGGAGATTATGTTTTAGGAAAAAATGGTTGGCATAGAGTTAAAAAAGTTTGGGTATATGATTATGATGGATACTTGATAAACATAAACGGATTAAAATGTACACCAAACCATAAACTTCCTGTTTTAAAGGGAAATAAAGTAGAGCGATGCGTTAAAGATAAGCTTGCGATTTCAATAGCAAAGAATAAAGTAAAAGGGAAAATAATTAGATGCGTAGAGATTGATAGAATTGCAGAAATGGAAAAAAATTCCCTGGCGAAAGACTACCTATTGAAAAGTGAACTTCTTGGCATAATTCTAGCTGAAGGATGTTTTCAGAGGAGAGACGCTAGTTACTACGATAAAGGTAGAAAAAAGAGAAGGGTTTCACATCAGTATAGAGTTGAGATAACAATTTCGAAAGATGAAGAGGAGTTGAAAAATAGAATTGTTTACATATTTAAAGAGCTTTGGGGAATAGAACCTTATGAAATAAGAAGTAAGAATTCAAAAGGTTTAACACTAGCTACTGCAAGGAAAGAAGTATACAAGGAAATTGAGAGTATGCTAAAAAATGTGGAAAATTACGACTCAAGAGGAATTTTAAGAGGTTTTTTTGAGGGAGACGGAAGCGTTAATGTTGTTAGAAGAAGTTTGGTATTAACCCAATCCTTTAAGAACAAATGGAAGCTTGAGCTTGCTTCAAACTTTTTGAATAAGTTAGGAATTGCTCATAATTTATACACTTATAAAAAGGGAAAAATTGAAAGAGTTATTCTAGAAATACCTGATAGAGAAAGTATAGTTAAGTTTTTTGTAATGGTAGGAAGTATAAGTTCTAAAAAAAGAGAGCAAATTGAGCATATACTTGAAAGAAAAAGTTTTTCAAATGCTATTAATAATAAATTTTACTCATCAGAAGAAATTCAATTCTCTGTAG
>JAWBVB010000079.1:0-2794 GCA_039004015.1 Candidatus Aenigmatarchaeota archaeon
CAAAAACAAACAAGCAAGTTCAAGAGCTTTTGGCTTATGGTGCTCTTGAAAAAAGTAAAAAAATTGTTGTTGATAATAATGAAATTGATTTAGAAGAATTAATTAGAACCAAGATGGAAACAATCATTCCGAATAGGGATTATTACCTTGCTGTGAGAAACGAAGAGGAGAATATCCTTGAATTTGGCAATTCTGAAATAGAAACTAAAGAGTATAACCCTTGCAACCTTGGAAGTATGTTAACTTACTTTCAGTTTGGTGGAAGGTATTCTTCATACACTACTTTAACTTTACCAAACCTTCAAAAGTTAAAAGTAATTTTGGTTACAGGGTGAAAGAATGAAAGGATACGTAAAATATCTTGCTGGTTTTGTTGTGGTGCTAGTAATTTTTGTTTTAGTTGATTTTTTCCTTGCAAGCAGGCTTAGCCAAGAATGCGAATTTTCTGACTATGTTTCTAGAGCTTACAACCTTATAAATAAAATAGAGTTTGCAAAGCTAAACGCTAAACAAGCTTTAAAGTTTTCATTTGAAAAAACACTTTCAGATATGAGCATAACATTTGATGATTTGAAAAACGATGATAGCTTAAGGCAAACCTTTTTAGAAAGATTGAACGAAAATTTTGATCCTATACCATTAGAATCTTCAATTAAGTTGGAAAAGATTTCTCTGGATTTCAATTCCGATTTGACGAAAGTTATCGTAAGATTAAAATTTTCCGCTGAAAAATATTCTCAAGCTGGTATGCTTGACTTTTCTGCCGAGACTGTTTCTGAGATAGCTTATGAAATAAAAGCTTAGCTTTAAGAATAAAAAAATCAAAATTTATTTTATGAGCAAAGGAATTGCTTTACCAGTTGAATATCTTGTGATTCTAATAATTGCAGTGGTTGTTTTGCTTGCAGTAGTTGTTTGGTATCTATACTTTTTCCCACATTGCCCTGATCCAGAGTATGTCATTACCCAAGCCTGTAGAGGTTGGGCAACTTCCCGCTGTCAGGATAACCCAGCTGATTACATAGTTCCTCCAGCTTTAATTCCAGACACAAGATGTGTAGATATTGATGGTGATGGTAAGGTAACAATGGAAGAAGCCTGTAGTTATGCTGGAGTATCAGATTGCCGACAAAAATGTTGTGGAGGTTAGCACCTTTTCATTTGCACAACAGAATAAAAACTATTCTTAAGATTTTCTATTGTTTTATTTTTGTTATATGTTTAGTTTTCTTTATAGGGGCTATCTGGTGGTGGTACATCGTATGCTGTCCACCTTGTCCTGATCCTGAAACAATCTTTAAAACAGCATGTAAAGCTTGGTCAACTAATTGCAAATCTGATGGTAAGTCAAATGTAAATTACACAGTTCCTCCAGCTTTAATCCCAGACACGAGATGTATAGATGGTATTTTAGGCGAAATTGACGGAAAAGTTACTATGGATGAGGTTTGTAAATACGCAGGTTATACCGATTACCAAAAATGTGTACAAGCTTGTGGTTGCTAAACTATTTTTTGCACGGTATACTGTAGCTATTCTCTAGCTCATAAGAATAACTTACTTCTGCTTTAAAACTGTAAGTTAGCCTTGAAGAAGGAATGTCGCTAGGAAGCGAAAACTTACAAATTATAGCATCCTTTTCATTTTTTCCAAGTGAAGAAATAGTTCCACTAACAGTTAAAGTTTTTTCTGAATAATAGTAATCGGCTTTACTGAAAATATAACCTTTTGTACAATCATAAGTAAAGCTTAATTCTTCTTGTTCGTATGGTGGAATTTGGTAAACTTTTATCTCTTTAATTTTAGCAGAGCCTTTTCCTTCATTCGAAACATATATTGAAATATAGGCATAATTATCCTCTCCAATCACATAGTATTTCTGCCCTCCTATACTTACGCTTAAAGGCCCTTCTGAGGATGGACTTTTAACTTCAGTTATAGTTCCTGTAAACTCTTTTACCAAATCAAAAGAGTTGTCTGTTTTTGTTTCAAAATCATAGCCAATTTTTACTCTGTACTTGAAAAAAGAGCCTTCACATTTCACATCATTCTCATTAAAAGTAGCTATTACTCTTTTTTCTTCCTCGCTTCTAAGCTCGCAAGTTTCGCTAAAGCTGCATTTACTTATTTCTGCAGGTAAATTTTCTTTATCAGTAAAGACTTCAACCCAAACATTTTTTGCTATCGTGTTCGATTTTGCCATTTTCAAGTTTATATCAACGATTTCAGAAGAGTTTTCTCTTGCAGGGTATATTCTTTCATACTTTTCATAAGTTAAGCATTCTGTGCAAGCTCCTGCTACTTTACTTATTTGAACAACTCCACATTGAGATTCACAATAAGCTCTTGGGTCTGCCCTTGTATAAAAAGCATTTGATAACCTACAAGTGCCTATGCAAAACTCTTGCTGAATTCTTTTAAAATGCTCATAAACTTCATATTTTTCAAGCTCAGCATGTACTACTCTTTTAAAATGCTCATAAACTTCATATTTTTCAAGCTCAGCATATACTACTGGCAAGTTAAAAACCAAGTAAATTATTAAGATTATAAAACCAAAGCTTGCAAGACTGAAAAAACCATAAACCACCATTACAAATATACCCATTGCTGCAACAATAAGAGTTTTTGTTGTATGGTCAAGAGGAACAAGAAAAGTTATTACAAGAGCAGCTAAAAGAAGCAAAGCAGGAATTATAGAAGTTCTTTTCTCTTTCTTTTTTCCTTCCTCGCCTTCTTTTTTTGTTTCTTTCTTTTTAAAAATTCCGGTTAGAATTTTATCTCCTATAGTTTT
>JAWBVB010000080.1:0-2679 GCA_039004015.1 Candidatus Aenigmatarchaeota archaeon
CAACATCAAGCTCTCCTCAGCTTCACCTTATATCAATTTGAATGGTGTTGCTATTAAGAAAGTTGGTTCAAATATTGTGATAAGTGATGTAATATGAAAGAGAGAGTAGCATTCGACATTGATGTGGCAACGGTAGAAGCTTGGGAAAAAAGTGATCCAAGAAAAAAAGAAGCAAGAGAATTTTTCAACTTTTTAAGAAAACATAAATTCAACATAATAGTAAGCAAGCACACACTTGAACAAGTAGAAGATTGGAAAGATAAACAACTTGCTCTACGAATAGTTTCTTTATTCAAGGAGTTTTGTAATGTAGTAGAACCTATTGAAGCAATAAAAAAGTTTGAAGAAAGAAGAAAAATAAAAATTAGAAATTTTGCTGAAAATTTTGCAAAGCAAGCTAAAATAAAACTTGAAGACGCACTTGCTATCATTATCTACTCCCTGCTTAAAACCAAATATTTTGTTACATTCAATAAAAAGCATTTAAGAAATAAATATGCTAAACTTAAAGAAATTGGTTGGAAACTTGGAATAGAAATACCAGAAATAATGCTTCCAAATGAATTTGTTTCTCTATTCTCCAAGCTTTTTGAGGAGAACTTTGGAAGCCTTTCTTCTAAGAAAAATCCCAAATTCAACAGGATCTTTAATTTCTTTTATCTTCTCTCTCATAATTTTAAATGTAATTTAGAATTATTTAAAGCTTTCTCATTCATTAACGAAACTAATTTTGATACTTCAAATCAAATTTGTTTAGGAAATATCAAGCTTTCTTCATCTTCACCTTATATCAATTTGAATGGTGTTGCTATTAAGAAAGTTGGTTCAAATATTGTGATATGAAAGACTTAAATTTAACTCAATTGAATTTGGAAAATCGAACATTTGTTCGAAAAATCGAAAAATATTTAAATACCAAAAACAATAAAATAAATATGCTGGAAGCAGTAAATTCAAGAGTAAAATCAAGAATTTTAAGCTTTCTTTCTGCAAATAAAGAAAAAGAATTCACCATAACAGAAATAGCAAGCTTTTCAAAAATTTCTAAGTCAAGGGCATATGAAATTCTAAAGGAGTTGGAAGAAAAAGAAATATTAAAAAATAAGAAATTGGGAAAAAGTGTTGTTTATTCGTTAAACCTCACTAACGAAAACACAAAAAATATTTTGCTTTTCATAAGAAAAAGTAGGGAAAAAATTAAAACAGTGCTCGATGAATTTTTAAAAGAATGTAAGAAAAAATTTGAAAAAGATTTGATAAGCATTATTTTATTTGGAAGTTATGCAAGAGGAACTTATAAAGAAACAAGCGATATAGATTTGCTTGTTATAATTAAAAAACTTCCAAAAGAATGGATAGAAAGAAAGGAAAAATTTGAAGAAATTGAAAAAAAGATAGAAGAAAAATTTGGGAAAAATTTAGAAATTTTGCCATTAACAAAAGAAGAATTGCTTGAAAACTTAAAAGACTTCTCTCCACTTTTCATAACACTTCCTTTAGGTTACGAAATAATTTATGATGATGGAACTTTTGCTACCAATTTTAAACTTTTTTTAGAAAAACTAAGAAATGAAAATTTCATCTATTATGAAAAAGGTAAAAAATTGGAAATAAGAAAATGGGTAGAGAAAAGTTTATAGAGAATTGGTTGAAACTTTCTATGCATGATATTGAAGTAGCTGAACTGATGTTTAAAAATCGTGATTGGCCAAACTCTGTTTTCTTTTCACAACAATCAGTAGAAAAAACTATTAAAGCATTATTAGAAGCGAATGGGATAATAGTGAAAGATCATTTTTTAGCTAATATATTGAAGCGCGAAATTCTTCCCAAAGAAAAAACAATAGAAAAAATTATTGAAATAGCTTTATGGTTTGAAAGGGATAGAAAATGGGCAATAACAAGATACCCAATAGAAAAAGGTGGCAAGGTTGTTTTGCCCGAAGAAGTTTTTACAAAAGAAATTGCTGAAGATGCTTTAAAAAAAGCAAAGTTTGTTTTTGATTCTATCTCAAAAATTTTGAAGGAGAGATATGGTGTTGAAGTATGAATACTAGAGAATTTAGAAAAATAGTATTGTATCTATTATTGGGAACGATTGTTTTATTCTTAACTCCTATAGTTAAAGCTGCTGTTGTTTTGAATGCAACAGATTTTATTGGTTTTAATATTTCAGCAAGCGAGTTGGCAAGAATTTCCTTAGGTGGTTTGGTTGTTTTTGGAGATTGGATAAATGGAACAAATTTTAATGTTGCTAATCAGCTTTGCTTGGGGGGAATTTGCAAAACAACTTGGCCTGGTGGTATTTCTGGTTCTGGTACTGCCAATTATATTCCAATTTGGACTTCTTCATCAACTTTGGGAAATTCAATAATTTATCAGTTGAACAACTTGATAGGAATTGGTAGTACTTCGCCTAGCTATTTGCTAGAGGTTGGTAAGACTGCAAGCGGTAAGGATGTTAATTTATCAAGCACTTTGTATGTTAATGGAACTTCTGGCAACGTCGGCATCGGGACAACAAGTCCGCAAGATAAACTAGATATTAATGGAAACATAAGTATAGGAAGATCTGGTGGTGGGCAAGTAATTAAATTCTTCAGAGGAGATGGATATTTCTGGACGTTAGGTGATGATAGTGGAAATAATTTAGTCTTCACAGCTTACAATCCGGATGGG
>JAWBVB010000081.1:0-2500 GCA_039004015.1 Candidatus Aenigmatarchaeota archaeon
TTTTGCGAGCCAATTTCTTATATCGCAAACAACAAAGTAAACTGGTAATTTCTTTGAAACATAAGATTCGTGTCTTTTTAAATTTTCTTTTGCAGCTCTTATAACATTTTTATCTATATCTATACCAACAACAAGCTTTGCCCCAAAGATTGCAGCACCTATTGCTAGTCTTCCTGAACCTGTACCAAAATCAAAAACTACTTTATCTTTTATATCGCCATGCAAATAAGCAAGGTTTATAATTTCTGCCGCAAGATTTCCAGTAATTGTGTATTGTTCTAGGCTTGGCTTTGGAAGTGAAGGTTCTTTAAGTTGGGATAAAATTATTTCAAGTTGTTTTTTGTCCATAATATCTATTTAAAATTATACTATTGTTATTGATGTATATCTTAACCGAAATAAAAAAGTATATCCAAAAATGTATAATAAGAATATCAGAAAGATGGGTTATACATATCCTTAAATATCCTTATTCTCTTTTAAATTATGCTTCAAAAACATTATATCCTGAGACTTATGTGTGTAAAAGGTGTTTGTACACCCATCACTCTATCTGTGCTTTGAGTTCGCCTACAAGACCATTTTGGTGGATAAAATATCTTAATATAAAAAATCTTGAAAAAGACTGTAAAAAGGGGGTAAAGGACTTAAAAATATACTTTATGAGTAGTGATGCTCATATTAGTAGTAGAAATATTTGTAAATTTTTCGGAGATGACTTAACTTTTTATTATGAGATTTCACCAAAAGATTTTAAGAATTTATTTTTCTTAGAGTTATACCAAGTTTTAAAGTAGATAATGTAAATTCAATACCGGTATTGTGTGCCTCTCTAAATCGTCTATACCTATTCTCGGACAAGCTAAATTAATTAAAAAATCTAAATCTAAACTTTCTATTTTTTCCGGAGTTATTTCATCCATAGCTAGAATATAAACTTCCTTTCCTTCTTTTTCCAATTTTTTTTTGAGCTTGAAGAAATTTTTGTTGAGTTGACCTTTTTTCCAGCTCACAAGAATTCCAACTTTTTTTGCTTCTTTAAACTGAGCTTTATTCCAAGCTATTATCTTTTCTATTTTCCTCTTAAAATTTTCTAGGCTATAAATTTCTCCTCTTTCTAAATCAAGACAAAAAATTGGCTTGTTTGTTTTTAAAACTAGACCTAAGCCATAAAATTTTCCTGCCGAAACACATAAAAAGCAATCAACTTTTTTTTCTATTGCTTTTGCAGCTTCTAAGTTGCAACCCAAAATTTGAGAAGGATATTGCAAAGCTTTATGAGTAAAAACCTTTTTTCCATTTTCCTCCAAGAATTTTTTAATTCTTTCTACACTTCTAACAAACTGAATGCTTGCAACTATCCCTATCTTTTCAAATTCTTTTATTTTTTCAAATTCTTTTTTTAAAGTTTGTATAGGATCAACCTCGATAAAGTATTCCCAGTAAACTACTGGTAAAGAAGTTTTTTTTATAAATTCTTCATGCCCAATGTGAAGAATTGCATCACAACTCAATCTTTTTGCTTCTTCATCCCTTATATCACAAGCTCCGAAGCAAGGCTCTAAGCATAGCACAACATCGAAACCTTTTTTTTCTAGTTCTCTGGCTATTTCTTGAATTCTTAGTTTAAGCCCTTCCGGAAATTGAACTAAAATTTTTTTTGCTCTAATTCTTTTTAGTTTTTTAATCGCTTCCTCCATTTTTTCACAAACTTATTTTCATCTTTTGCTTTAAATATAATTATGGAAGGGGTTTCAAGAGAAGTTAGAAAAAAAGGTTACTTGCTTTTTAGAAAGAATAGGGTAAAAAAAGAATTGGAAACTGAAAGAAGAATACACTTTAAAGTTGAAGGCGAAACAGAAATTCATTCCGTAATTTTTGATAAAATAAAAAATAAGTTTTTTTGTGATTGTTCTTATTTCACGCTTCATGAAAGAAAATGTTCACATATAATTGCTTGTGAACTATTTTTAAAGAAGGTTTAAGGTAGCATTCTTGTTATATATCTAGGAAACAGAACTACCTCTTTTATATTTTTTATATCAAGAAGCTTCATAGTCAACCTTTCTATCCCTAGGCTAAAACCTCCATGGGGAGGTACACCATACCTAAAGACTTCTGTAAACCATTTTAAATTCTCTAGACTTAGACCTTTCTCTTTTATTTGAGCTATGATTTTTTCATACCTATGTTCTCTTTGACCTCCTGAAGAAAGTTCTAAACCTTTAAAAATCAAATCAACACTCCTTGCCCATTCAGGTTCTTCATCAACACACATAACATAGAATGGCTTGATAGAAAAGGGAAACCTATTAATAAAAAAGAAATCACTCTTATACCTTTCTTTCACATACTCTGCTAAAATTTTCGTAGATTCTTTGTCTAGGTCTTGATCTCTAGGCAACCTTTTTCCATATTCTTCTAATATTTCATAAATTTTTGGGAACCTTAACTCTGGGAAAGGAAGCTTAGGTACTTCTATTTCTTTATTAAGAATTTT
>JAWBVB010000009.1:0-9904 GCA_039004015.1 Candidatus Aenigmatarchaeota archaeon
TAGAGTTCTAAATGGTAAACAACTTATGACAATTGAACAATTTAATGCACTTACTCAATTAATTGATAATCATTTAAATACTTATCAAAATCAAATAAGTAAAATTAGGATTGGTAAACTTACTTATTTGCCATTTTCCCGAGAATTTATAAATTTTGTTGCAAAAGAAAAATTGATAAAAGGTGATAGGTAAATGCAAATAGCAAGAATAAAACTTTTAGGAAGAGACCCAAAAGAATTGGATAGCATTTGCAATGAAATAAAGGAAATAGCAAAAAAATTAGGTGTAGATTATAGAGGACCGATTCCCTTACCAACAAAAAAATTGAAAGTAGTAACTATGAAAACTCCTTGTGGCGACGGGACACTAAACTAGACATCTAGTTTAGCCCGAAAGGCCATGGAAATGCTACTTTTGATAGATGGGAGATGAGAATTCATAAGCGTCTAATAGATGTTAAAGCTGATGAAAGAGCTTTAAGACAAATAATGAGAATTAATATTCCTACTAATGTTCACATTGAAATCAAGCTTTTAGGTTAATTTTTAACTTTAAAAGAATAACTTTTTCTTATGAAGAAGAAGTTGGTAATAGTTATTTCTGGTCCTCCTGGAGTTGGAACATCAAGCGTAGCAAGAGAAATAGCTAAAAAATTAAAGCTAAGATATCTTTCGCCTGGAAAAACCTACAAAAGTTTTTTGAAAGAAAAAGAAGCGAAAGCAGCTTTGGAATTCTGGAAAACTGAATTTGGAAGAAGTAAAAAATTACATAAAGCTTTAGATGAAAGCCAAGTTAAGGAAGCAAAAAAAGGTAACATAGTAATTTGTGGTAAGCTTTCAATTTATTTTCTCAAAGACTTAGCTGACTTAAAAGTTTGGTTAGAAGCTCCCTTAGAAATAAGAGCAAAAAGAACTGCAGAAAGAGATAATATTCCTTTTGAAGAAGCTTTAAGACAAATAAGTGAAAGAGAAAATATTGAAAGAAAAAAATGGAAAGAAATATATGGTTTTGATTATTTCAACCAAAAAAAAGATGCTGACCTTGTTTTAAATACTTCAAACCTAACTCTTGAAGAAACTGTAAATAAAATTCTAGAGTTTATGAAATCAAAAAGCTTGATTTAATTTTTTAAGTGTGAAATATTAGAGTATGGAAATACTTCCGATAGCTTTTGATTCTTTAGGAACAAGAAGCATGGCAACTTTTGTTGAAACTGATGACATAAAAATTTTAATTGATCCTGGAGTTTCCTTAGCTCCTGTAAGGTATGGTTTACCTCCGCATGCTCTAGAACTTAAAAAATTAGATGAAAGTTGGGAAAAAATAGTTAAACTAGCAAGCGATTCGGATATTCTCATCATTACACATTACCATTACGACCATCATAACCCCTGGGAAAACTTGGAAATTTACAAGAATAAAATAGTTTTAATCAAGCACCCTACAGAAAAAATAAACTTTTCCCAGAAAGGTAGAGCAAAATATTTTTTAGAACAAATAAAAAATCTGCCAAAAAAACTTGAGTTTTGCGATGGTAAGGAGTTTAAGTTTGGAAGAACAAGGATAAAATTTTCACAACCAGTTTTCCATGGAACAAACCCAAAGCTAGGCTACGTTACAGAAGTTTTAATTGAAAATAGTGAATATAAATTTCTTCATACTTCTGATATCGAAGGCCCGACTCAAAAAGAGCAAGTAGATTTTATTATAGAAAATAAACCAAACTTAGTTTTCCTTGACGGTCCTTTATCTTACATGATTTACAGGTTTGGTTTGGAAAACTTGGAAATTTCGATTCAAAACATGATAAAAATAATCGGAGCTTGCCCTTTGGAAAGCTTGATAGTTGAGCACCATTTTCTAAGAGATTTAAATTGGAAAGAAAAAATCTCAAAAGTCTATGAGTTTGCAGAAAGGAAAAAAATTAAAGTTCAATGTGTAGCTGAATTCTTAAACAAGTCTGTAGAAATGTTAGAAGCAAAAAGAAAAGAACTTTACAAAAAATATCCAGGGATGACTTATGAATCTAAAAGGAAGATTATGGAAGAATAGTAAAAATATTTAAAGAGAAATGTTTATTAGTATGAACTACAAAGAAAAACTGCTTTTAATAGATGCTGACTATATTTTGAAAGAAAATAGAGGTGTGATAAGACTTTTCTGCAAAAATGAAGAAGGAAAAACAATATTGGTTGAAGATCAAAACTTTGAACCTTATTTCTATGCTCTGCCAAAAGAGGGAAAAATTGAAGAAGTGGAGAAAAAAATTGAGAAAATAGATAAAGAAAAAATTGGAATTAAAAATTTAAAAACAGAAATCGTCGAAAAAATATTGAACGGAAGAAAAGTAAAGGTAATAAAAATTACCATTGATAATCCAAGGAAAATTCCTAATGTAAGAGATGAAATAAAAGAGTGGGAAGATCTAGAAGAAACCTATGAGTATGATATTCCTTTCTACAAACGTTATATTATAGATAAGCAAATTGAACCAATGAACTGGATTTTGGTAGAAGGTGAAGAAGTAAAAGAAAAAATAGAATATCAAGTCGAAAAAATAATTAAGGCAAAATTTGTTAAACCACTTGAATTTAAGAAAGATATTAAGTTTAAAGTTATGGCTTTTGATACTGAATGGGTGGAAGAAGATGATAAAAGCAAACCAATAATGATAAGCTTAGTCTGTAGCGATGGGAGCAAAAAAGTCTTAACATGTTATGAATGGAAGGAAAAACCAAGTTATGTTGAGGTCTTGAAAAATGAAAAGGAAATGATTGAAAGATTTCTAGAAATAGTAAAGGAAAAAGATCCAGATTTTTTTGTTGGTTATAATTCTGATGGTTTTGACCTCCCAAAACTTAAAGATAAAGCTAACGAATTCAAAATTCAGCTAAAGCTTGGAAGAGAAAACTCTCCTATTCATATTGTAAGAAGAGGGAGAATTAGTTCAGCGAAAACAAAGGGAAGGGTTCATATAGACTTGTTCGATTTCATTAGTCACATTCTTTCACCTTCGATGAAAAGTGAAGTTTTTACCTTAGATGAAGTAGCCCAAGAACTATTAGGAGTAGGAAAAAAGAAAATGGAATACAGAGAAATGGTAGAAATATGGAGTAAGAAAGAACAACTTGAAAGATTGGTAGAATATTCGCTTTGGGATTCTGAACTAACTTTAAGACTATCCTATTTAATTCTTCCCCAAATATTTGCTTTATCTAAACTAGTAGGACAACTACCGTTTGATGTTTCGCGTTATACTTATTCCCAATTAGTTGAAGCATTTTTCATGAGGAGAGCTTTTCTTAATAACATAATAATACCCAACAGACCAAAAACTGAAGAAATAGAAAGGAGGAGATTAGTTCCTGCTTATAAAGGAGCTATAGTAATAGAGCCAAAAAAAGGAATACACTCAAACATTTTAGTTTTTGATTTTCGTTCACTCTATCCGACAATAATAGTTACCCATAACATCTCACCAGAAACTTTTAATTGCGAGCACGAAGAATGTAAGGAAAAAAACAAAGTTCCAGAAACAAAATGGCACTTCTGCATAAAATCAAAAGGATTTATTCCTAGAAATTTGGAAGATATTATCAAATCTAGACAAAAAATCAAGGAAGAAATGAAAAAAGTTGGTAAAGAAACAGAAGAATGGAAAAAACTAGACAACATGCAGTATGCTTTAAAAATAATAGCTAACGCAACCTACGGGTATCTTGGTTTTTTTAGTGCAAGATGGTATAAAAGAGAGTGTGGAGCTTCTGCTGCAGCATTCGGAAGATATTATATTGGTAAAGTTATAGAAAAAGCCAAAGAAGAGGGCTTTGAAATAATTTATGGTGATACAGATTCTCTTATGATAAAAATTTCTAAAGAAACTGAACCAGAAAAACTTAGAAAGATTGGAAAAGAATTTGAAGAAAAAGTAAATGAAGAATTACCAGGAATTATTGAGTTAGAATTCAGAGGTTTATATGAAGGTGGGATATTTACTGCAAGAAGAAGTGAAGAAACGGGAGCAAAGAAAAGGTATGCACTAATTGATTATGAAAATAATCTAGAAGTTCGTGGCTTTGAAACTGTACGAAGAGATTGGTGTAATCTTTCAAAAAAAATTCAAAGGGAAGTTTTAGTAACAATTCTTCGTGATAAAAACCCAGAGAAAGCTGTTCAACTAGTTAGGGAAACTATCAAAAAAATAAAAGAAGGAAAAGTTTCCTTGGACGATTTAGTGATTTATGAACAAATTACTCGACCTTTATCACAATATGAACAAATTGGCCCTCATGTAAGGGCTGCTCAAAAAGCAAGAGCAAGAGGAAGAGTTATAGGAGAGGGTATGGTAATAGGTTTTGTTATAGTTAAAGGAAGAGGAAGTATTGCAGATAGGGCAGAACCTGTGGAAGATGTGAAACCAAACGAATATGACCCAGAATATTACATATATCATCAAATTTTACCTGCAAGTATGAGAGTTTTTAAAACCTTAGGCTATACTGAGCAGGAAATTTTAAGCGAAAAGAAGCAAAAAGGTTTGGAAAAGTTCTTGAAAAAGTCTTAAAAAAAGATTTAAAGATTTTTCAATAAAAGAAATAATATGAAAAAAAAGGGATTGCCACTTCTAGAAGTGGACCTATTCGGAGAATCGATTACAAACCCGAGTATATTTGTAAACTACATAAAAAAAATTAGAAAATTACCTGAAAGAATACCTCCTACTTGTCTTTTTTTATATTCAAACGACCTGATTAACTCTATAAGAAGTAGATTTCCTTCTATTTCAGTTGATTTAGGAACAGAAATACCAAACATTCTTCATTTTGTTAAAAAAGGTGAAATAGAGTTTGGTATGATTCATGGCCAAATAGGTGCCCCGGCAAGCGCAGTACAGTTAGAAGAACTAATAGCGTTAGGGTTTAAAAACTTTGTTACAATTGGTTCGACAGGAGGGTTGAAAAAATACTTAAAACCAGGTGATATAATTTTACCCACAAGAGCAATAAGATGCGAAGGCACATCTTACCATTATCTTTCTCCGTATGAAGATTCTTATCCTTCACAAAAAATACTAAAACATTTAAGAGAGGCTTTGTATTCTTTAGGAGTAAAATTTTATGAAGGCACTTGTTTAACTACCGACGCATTCTATAGAGAGACTTTAAGAGATATGGAAAAATATAGGAAAAGGGGAGTGGTATGTGTAGATATGGAAGTTGCAGCCTTATATGCGGTTGGAAAATTTAGGAATGTAGATGTAGGTAGTAGTTTTTGGTTATGGGACCAAGTAATTGAACCCGGAAGATGGAACCCTGATTACCAAACCAAGAGAATTAATAAAGCTAAAAACGATTTGGTAGAAGTAGCCATAAAAGTATGTGAATCCTTAAGCTCAGAGGAGAAATAATGTATAAAAAACCTTTACAAGAAATTATACTTAAGAATTTAGAATCTTTAAAGGAAGCTATAGGTGAACAAAAACCTCTTTCAGAAGAAAAAAGAGAAGAAATTATATATGCATGTTTGGATTTACTTAAAATTCTTGAAAACGGTCCATATGAAGTTTATCCCTCTAAAGAAGTTATAAATATTCTAACAGCAGGTGGTTACATCGAACTACAAGAAAGATTAAAGTATAGCATAACAGAAAAAGGAAGAGAGCTATTGAAATCGATGGGAAACTTAATACTTCCATCAAACGTAAAGTTTAACAGAGAACTTCTTGATTACGTAGAAAAAAGAGCAACGAAGTTAGTGGGGAATAAAGAAAGCCATTATATTATAGCTAGATTAACTTCAGACATATTATACCTTTCTCAGATTAAAAGTAGTGTAAGGGGTTTAAAAGAAGTTAATAAAGAAGTAGTAGAAGAAAGCATAAATGAAATAAAAGAAAAAGTAAATGAGTATACGAATTTAACACCACCATTAATAGATCTGGTTAGAACCCTACATACACCTTTAGAACATTATGTTTCGATCGTAATTCCTGATAAAGATAGATTCGGAAAAAAGTTTACTCAAGACTTTTATGAAAGAATGATTGAAAAAACTTACTCATTTTTAGAAGAACTATGTGGGGGAGCAAGAGTATACGAGAAAATAACAGGCTTATGGAGAGATCCTTCAGGAAGACAATTTAAAGAAGAAAATAAAATTGTATTTGCATACGTGCAAGACATAGATTCGATATTCAACAAATTGATTGATTACCTTTTTGGTTTAAAAATTTTGATGAACCAGGAAGCAGTTATGTTCGAAATTGATGGTAAAGCTTATTTTCTCTAAAACTTTAAACTACTTTATGTTAGCAATTTTTAGCAAATCTGCCTTTGTAATTATTCCTATAACTTTTCCTTTCTTACTTATCAATATTGCATGGTTATTTTGTAACAAAGTTAATATTGAACTCAATGGTTCCTTTTCTGTAATTATCGGAAAACTTTCTTCCATTATCTCTTCAACTCTCTTGCTCAAGAAATCAGAAGGTTTCTCACCTTTTGAAATTTGGTCTAAAATAGTTCTTTCGGAAACACTGCCTACAAAATTTTTTCCATCAAAAACGGGGAGTTGAGAATAACCATGTTTACGCATTAATTTTATTGCTTTAGAAACTTTCTCGTTAGTTCTTATAAAAACTACTTTTTTAGACAACAAATGTTCTGCAGTAATTTGACTTTTCTTTTCCAAATTTTCCAAACAATCAAAAATTTTCTTAACTGCATAGTAGCTAGGATTAATCTTCTTTGATTCTATTTTTGCTATCAAAGATTGGCTTAAACCACAAAAAGCTGCTAAACTTTTTTGAGTTAACCCAAGATTTTTCCTTCTTTTTTCTATTTCATCTATTTCTGGCAACATATTCCTATAAGAATATTTTTTTCATAAAAATATTAATAAAAGAGTTTTTAATCTTATAAAAATGAGAAATATAGTAATAGAGGAGCTTAAACAACTTCCGATGGATGAACAAAAAATAGAAATAGTAGAAAGAAAAGGTTTAGGACATCCTGACTATATATGCGATTCGATAATGAATCAGATCTCGATTGAACTAAGCAAATACTACATTAAAAATTTTGGTTCAATTCTCCATCACAACATAGATAAAGCTTTGTTAGCTGCAGGTGAAGTTAAAAACAAATTTGGTGGAGGAGAAATCAAAAAACCAATGCTTCTTGTAATTGGTGATAGAGCAACTTACTTTGTAGATGAAAAGGAAATTCCTGTAAACGAGATTGCAATATCAACAGCAAAGAAATGGTTCAAAGAAAACTTAAGGTTTGTTGATCCTGAAGAACATGTAAAGTATCAGGTAGAACTTAAGCAAGTTTCCTCTGCTTTAGCAAGCATTTTCAAGAAAAAAAGTAAGATACTAGGAGCGAACGATACTTCTGCTACAGTCGGTTATGCTCCTTTGAGTAAGACAGAAAAAATAGTTTTCGAGACAGAAAGATACCTTAACTCAAAAAAATTTAAAAAAGATTTTCCTGAAACTGGAGAAGATGTTAAAGTTATGGGAGTGAGGAAAAATAACACTCTTGATTTAACCATAGCCTTAGCTTTTGTCGATAGATTTATAGATTGTGAAGAAACTTATTTCAGAAGAAAAAAGGAAGTAGAAGAAAATTTAAGAGATTATTTAAATTCTAACTACAATTTTGAGAAGATAAGTATAAACATAAATACCCTTGATGAAAAGGGAAAAGGTGAAGCTGGAGTTTTTCTAACAGTTGTTGGAACCTGCGCAGATGGTTCTGATTCGGGCCAAGTTGGAAGAGGAAATAGAGTCAACGGAGTTATTCCATTAAAGAGACCGACAAGCTCCGAAGCAGCAGCAGGTAAAAATCCTGTTTCGCATGTTGGTAAAATTTACAACGTGCTTACTTATAAACTTGCTGAAGAAATTTATGAGAAAGTTCCAAATTTGAAGGAAGTATATGTTTGGCTTGTTAGTAAAATAGGGGTACCAATAGACCAACCTGCACTGGTAGCCACTCAAGTTATTCTAAAAGATAATCTTAAAAACGTTTTTAAAGAGATAGAAGAAATTATTAACAAACGGTTGGATAAAATAAATAAGTTTTGTATAGATTTGGCAAGAGGAAAGTATACGATATGCTAAACCCTTACCTTTGGTCCTTTAACAAGAAATTGAGAAATAATAGGTAATGCTTTGCTTTCTATCCTTAATTTCTTATCAAATTTGCTTACGTATTTTTCCTTTTCAAGTTTAATCAAATAATCTTTAACCATTTTCCTTTGTCTCATAGGGAATTTGGATAGTAATTCATCTAAAGGAATGTATTTTTTGGTCGAACCTTTTGCCAGAACAAACAATGAAAGTAATAATGTCTTTTCAAACTCTGTTAGCATATCCAACATATGTTGGATAAGAATAAATAAAGTTTTCGGTTTTGAACAAGTTAAATATTTAAATTCTTCTTCCAACTATTAATTGAAAATCGAAGGGGAAAAAATGCCAAGAAAATCTGAAGCAGAATATAAGATTTATCTTTTTGTCTGTCAAAACCCAGGTTTATGTACTTATGAAATCTCAAAAAGATTGTTTATGAGTGGTGGAAAAGTAAGATATTTTCTTTCCAAACTAAAGAAAGAAGGATTGGTAAGATTTAAGTTTGATAAAAGAAATCCAAGAATTAAAAAGCTTACTTATCCTACGAGTAGCCTAGAACTTCTTCCGAAGAAAATTAAAACTCAGCTTAAAAATCTAAAGATTTAAGCTATATATCTTAAATCTTTTTCATGCTCTTTATGAAGCCTCATATATTTTTCTAATTCTTTTAGAGCCCATCTCTTTAATTTTTCTTCATAATTTTTTCTTTTTTTCTTTTTCATAATGTCATCTTTTCAAATTTTATCTTTAAATCTTTTTCTTCCCAATAAAATACAGGAACATTTCTTCTCAATTTTTTAAACCTTTCACTCAATGAATGAGAAATTATTGGTAAAGCTATTGTTGCATCAGCATAGCAAGTCGCCATTCTTGAACCTTTAGATTCTTTCCCCCAACTTATTGCTTCCTCAAAAGTACAACCAGACAAGCCACCCCACTGAGGAGAATCTGTAGTTATCTGAATCGCAAAATTGTGTGATTTTTCATGTCTTGTTTGATAACTTGCTATTATTGCTGTCTGTTGAATAAAATTTTTTGGTGTACCACCACCAATATAAATAACACCACTATACTTTGTCTTTTCCCTTATTCTTGCCGTTTCATGAACATCTTTCAGACAGTCTATTATTATATTCTTCTTTTGAAGTGTTATTAGTTCACCACCAAACTTTACAGTTTTTTCTTTTTTTCTTCTATTTGCTATCATTAAAGAAAAACCTATGCAACTATCACCGAAAGCTGGACAAAAAATTGGTACTCCATTCTTATAAGCTGAGATTATAATGGAATTTTTTTCCTTTCCGTATTTTGATAAAAATTTCCCCAGCAACTCAAATATTTCTCTTGAAGAATACGGATAGTTATCTTCTAACATCATACTGAAAGGACCTGAGATTATGTTATCTAACTTATAGAATTTTTTTTCATCAGCAAAAACATCATAAATTCTATCAACCCTCATTTTTCTTAGTTTATGATCATCAATCATATGAGTCCCGATAAAATGTTTCATACCCATAGCTTCACAGAAATCATGATACATATTTGCTCCTGTTGTAACTAAAACATCTATCATCCTTCTTTTAATGAAGTAAGAAATTATTTTTCTCATCCCTGCTGGAACCATTGCTCCAGCCAACCCAAACCATATAACTAAATTTTTTCTTTTGAGCATTCTTGACCAAATTTCTATTGTTTCCGCTAACTTTCTTCCCTGAAAACCAATACCAAGCATTTCATTCGTTAATTCACTTATTTTCTTTTCA